>JBJKXR010000009.1:0-46189 GCA_045561495.1 Flavobacteriales bacterium
AGCTTTTTGGACTTCCTTGCAAATAACAAATCGCTGTGCTAACTTGCCATTGTCCTACGCTATAGACAAGTTCCGCTGCGCGTCACTCGTCTAAAAGCTTCAGACAATTACCCTAAACGTTATGTACAATTAACAATTATGGCAATCCAGAACTTAAAAGAAATAACAAAACAGGACGAAGCAAAACTTGTTTTGGAATTAAATAGTCTTGGGCTTAAAGTAAACTCTGTATATGACTTAGTAAATTCTAACTCTAATTATTCAGTTGCATACCCAATACTTGTTAAACATTTAGACATAAAACATCACCCTAGAATTAAAGAAGGAATTGTTAGGGCTCTAACTGTTAAAGACGCAAAAGACATTGCTGGCAAAAAATTACTTGACATGTTTTACTTGGAACAAGAAAAAATGGCAAAATGGGTTTTAGCTAATGCTCTAAAAACTGTGCTCCCACTTAAGGATAGGAAAAACCACCCTGAAATAAAAGAGACTCTAGGCTTCTAAAATAAAACTGTACATAACACATAGGTAATTGCAATCCTTTTGTGGGTGCTTCAAATAATCTTCATAACTTGCATCCCATTGTCTCACACTTCCGACACATCAGACTCCGTCTGACGCGTCAAAAGTCCAGACAATTACCTTAAACGTTATGAGTAATAAAAATGAATAAATTAACAGGTTGGGAAATAGGTGGTAAATTAGAATACTTACTTGATAAAGAGCTCCAAGGTTCAAGTGAATTAGCGGAATATTCGAAAGTTAATCCGTTGATCTCTATTACGAATTCAAAAGCTAAGTTTGTAATAATTAAAAAATTTGCCGGCCAACAAATTGATGGTGAAACAAACATTATTGATTTACCTTCTTTTGAGGGAGGAGATTTTTATCCATTATCATTTAATGTATTGGTTATTGTTTGGTTGAATAATTATGTTTTTGAAACAGAGCATATTCGTTTGCCAAATTCGTTAGAACTTTCTAAAATAGAGATAGATGAAGATGAAACAATTATTATACATCATTCAAAAGGTTTCACTTCAACAAACACTAATGAATTAATCGAAAAACAAGGGCGGTTAATCAAAAAACAGGGGATGTTATTTTATGGTGACAATCGTACAGAGGAGGAATTAACAAATCGATTTGACTCATTATGTAATGAAATATTTGTCCCTGAAAAAATAGAAAAACATCCAGAAAAATCAATATCAAATGAATTCTTTGGTGTATTTAATTTTAATGATGAGTTAGATCTATATGAAGTAAATTATAATGGAGTAATGTATAGCTTTTATAATACAAATCTGGAGCAATTAATTGATAATATTTCAAATACAGAAAAATTAATACCACTTATTGAAACATTAAAAAATAAAATGGTTGACGAAATGATTGTGTTAAAAAACAATGACTGGTTGCAAGAAGATGAGGAACATATTTCAATATTAAAATTTAAAAAAGAAATGAAATTATACAGTATTGTTATTTATGATGGTGGCAGCATTGAATTATATTTTCAAGATAACGATATGTTTTATGGTCACGATATTATAACATATCTAGATGCTAACCATAATTATATAAGTTCTGAACTTTTTGGATAAAAAAACTCATAACACAGCTTTAAAATGCAATAATTTTATGGGTGCTTTTAATTAGCTTTGTCAATGGTAAGCCATGTCTTACATATTTGACCGCCAGACTACCGTCTGACACTCAAAAATTACAGACATTTACAGTAAACGTTAGCCACAATATAAACTAAAATAAACCCGCATATTTATGAAAACAGAAAAAGGACTATTTATCTCATTTATAATTGGACTATTATTCAGGTACATTTTACATTTACCTGGTGCATCATTGTTAATTGTAATTTCATTGTCATTGCTTGCTACGCTATACTTCCCAGCAGCATTTTACTTTTTCTGCGACAAAAAAATAAAGAAACAAAACCTTCCTTTGTCAATCATTTCAGGATTATTTTTATCAATAATATCGATTGGTATTCTTTTTAAAATCCAATATTGGCCCGGAGCCAATTTTCATCTTTTAATAGGAACAGTTACAGCTCCAATAATCCTTGGGGTAACCTATTTTTTAAAAAAGAAAGCATCTGATGAATTGAAAACTTACTATAAGAATATGACAGTTCGATTAGTAACATTGTCAATTCTAACAATACTACTTTATCTTACCCCGACAGAAAACTTATTGAAAATTCAATACAGAGAAGATCCAGAATTAGTAAGATTAAAAACATTGCTCTATGCAAATCCTTATAACGAGGAATACATAAAAGAGCATGATGAATATATTATGAAAAGAGACTCTTTATACTTTAGTGAAATTTTAAACCAAGAGGAATGAAAATGCAGTGGCTAACACAGGGGTAATTGCAAAAGCTTTTTGGACTTCCTTGCATATAACAATCCGCTGTGCTAACTTGCCATTGTCCTACGCTATAGACAAGTTCCGCTGCGCGTCACTCGTCTAAAAGCTTCAGACAATTACCCTAAACGTTGTAGAGCATAAGGCACTGAACCAATTCACGGTAAAAGTATATCTTAGTATTATCAATTATAACCCAACAACCATGAAAAAACAACATGCTTTATTATCAAAAAAGATATCAGCTACACTTTGTATGCTTAGTATTTGTTTAGTCTCATTTTCTCAAGTTGACAGTGTCTCTATGACATTTTCAACCACGGCATTAACCTATCAAAATGATGCTAGTAATAGTGATTTATTAACAGGTATTACCCCTTTTACAACAGGTTGGAATGTTGGTGGCGGTGCTTCTGTTTCGCAATTAACAGACGGTATACATGGCGATGATTACACGGTAGCAGGATCAACAGTTGAAGGCGCTTGGACTACAATAGGAGCTACTGCGGAATATAACTTAGGTGTTGGTTCTAATGGAACAGGATATGATCTAGATTCAATTGTATCTATTGCAGATTGGAATGGAGCAGGGTTTGGCAACCAAGGATGGACTATTGAAGTTCAGCCTATTGGAGGTGCCTACACTACGCTTTACACAGTAGATTATCAACCATTAGATGCAGGTAGTATGGGAACTACCGAAGTAGTTTTAGCAAACAGTAATGGAACAATTACTACAGGAATTGAAAAGATTAAAATAACGGCAAACTCTGTAAATGCAGGAGCGAATGGAGGCGCATTTGTTTGGAGAGAATTAGATGTATTTGGTTCGGCTACTGATTCATCGGCTATAGATTCATCGGCTACTGTTCCATCGTCTCTTTGCGTATTAAAAATTATGCCAATGGGAAATTCAATTACCGCTGGATATACAGATAATCCTACTTGGAGCCATCTGTTTAATTTTGGTTACAGAGGCTATTTATATACATCGCTTACCAATTCTGGTTATGAAGTACAATACCAAGGGAGTTCTCTAGAACCATGGAATAGTATATGGGGTGATCCTAGTTTGGGCGGGACATATGCGCCTCCGTTTGATTTAAGAACAATATCGCAAGACAACCATCATGGTTATGGAGGTCAAACTGCTACCTTTTTAAATGCAAATATTGCATCATGGCTTGCCGCGGAAGTTCCTGATATTATTTTATTAAAAGTAGGAACTAACGCTCAAGACCAAGCAGGGGCAAACACTTTAGTTAATTATATTACTACTAATTATCCATCTATACATGTAATAATAGCTCAAATTATTCCTAAATTTTCTTACCAACAAGGTATTGTCGATTACAACAACTATATCAAAAACACGTTAGTTCCAGCATATCAAGCTCTAGGGAAAAATGTAACTACGGCAGACCTATATGCGCCATTTCTTACAAACCCAAGTGATCTAACGTCTATAGACGTATCTCTGTTTTCTAATGGTATCAATCATCCAAATGATGATGGTTATATAGCCATAGCAGAAGCATGGGAAAATGCTATTAACGATTTATGCCTTTGCGTTGTTGGAACTGACACAAGAACAGAATGTAAATCTTATGAATGGATAGATGGTATTACATACACCGAAAACAATA
Organism: Flavobacteriales bacterium; assembly: GCA_045561495.1. GTDB lineage: Bacteria > Bacteroidota > Bacteroidia > Flavobacteriales_C. The sequence continues at coordinate 4,044 of JBJKXR010000009.1, forward strand.
GCACAGCAACGCATAATCTAGTAGGTGCATCTACAAATGGATGTGACTCCCTCGTAACATTAAATTTAACGATTAATACGGCTAACATTGGAGTAACACAGAACCAAGCTGATTTATTAAGTGATGCTGTTGGTGCAAATTATCAATGGTTAGATTGCAATAATTCAATGAATGTTATCCCTAATGATACGAATCAAATTTTTAGTGCAAGTATCAATGGTAGCTATGCCATCGAAGTGGAAGAGAATGGGTGCATAGATACCTCTTCATGTTTAGTGGTTATCACAGTTGGGATGGATGAATCTTGGGATGATCCTAAGATAACAACACACAACAACACCATCACAATAAAAGGAAAAGGAACAGCCACCATCTACAACCTCACAGGACAACGAGTACACCACTCCAAACTAACTGGTAATACTTCTATCTCTTTGGCTAAAGGGATTTATTTGGTTAGGGTAATTGATGAAGGAAGGAGTATTACCGAGAAGATTTATCTTCAATAAAAACAAACGCTCTACAACACAAACTAAACTTCATTTTTGCCCCACAGGGGACAAAAACGCCGTTTAGTTTAAACGTTGTATGCTATAAAAAATAAAAATTTATGTCAAGAATTACTTTAATTACACTTTTTACAGCTTTATACTTTAACTCCTTGAATGCACAATCTATAAAGAGTTATGAATTTCAAATAAACTCAAGCGATGTTAGAATAACCGTCTCAGGATGCAAAGATCTTGTACTAGAAGGAACTTGGAATAAAGGACCATATAATAAAGTAGCTTGTCTTCAGTTTTTTGAAAATAGAAATAATGAATTTTTTGCTTTTTCAGCAAGAAAATATGCAAAATTCGGTCTTTTCAAAGAGGGAATGTCATCAAAAGAATTTTTGAATTCTTTTTACAATACCGATTCTAGTTTCATATCAGCCTCTGGTTCTGCAGTTATCAAAACAGTAGAAAAAACAAATAACTATATCATTTTTAAAATGACGACAAGAGAAAATGAAAACTTTATGTTATATGGTGTTAAAGGCAAATCTGCAATTATGATTCAAGTTGGCGGACCTGATTATAATAAAGGAAAATCAAAACTGACGCTACTAAATATTTTCAATAAAATAGAGGTTTTGAAAAATGATGTTATAGGTTATTATTCGTATAGTTTAGAGAATAAAAAACTATTTATTCAAGGAGATAATTTACATTCATTTAGCTTAGATGGCAAATGGGAAAAATCGTTTTATTTGGAATCTAACATGCAGCAAGTATTTAAAAATAATTCAAACGATAATTTAAGTATAAGCGTTTTATCAATCAACTCTTATAAACATATTTCAAAACCAGGCTTTAAAGGTGTTCTACAACATTTTAAATGGGAGAAAAAATTTCACAAGAAAACAACAAAGCTCGAGGCAGAAACTTTATTTATTAATGAAAAGGAATCATTTTTAATTTATAAGCTTAATGCGAAAACACCCAATTATCATCTAATTTATAGGATTGGTGATCTAATATATAATGTATCTATAGTTTCTTTAAATATGCAAGAGCAAGAAAAAGTTAAATACCTTCAAAACATAGCTAAGCAACTTAAATAAGCTGAATCTGCCTAATTGATTTAGATGAATATATAATTAAATTTAATATCTATTTTATTATGAGAACTTTATCAGCATTATTTATCTTATCATTCATATTCACTCTTTCATCTTGTGACAAATGGGAAGAGAAAGAAATAGAAGCATACTATTACTATTCCACTGATTTTAAATCAGATAATCCAAAGTCAGGATCAGAGACAATTTTAAACATTAATATTCATGATATTGACATTCTATACACAGTCTTTTTTCGTGAAAGGGGTATTTGGAAATACAAGTTAGTTGCGGAGTCTTCCGAAATCCAAAACGACTCAGATAAATCTGATGGAGTTTTGGCCTATGAAGAAGGTGAGGCTAATGTAGATGGCGATCTTAACATTCTATTTATTCCTGATTCAAACCCATCCGGTTCATACTCAGGCTATTTCGAAAACGACAAAAGGAATTTCAAGGTTTCTTTACCTGGTTTGTATAATCGTGAAATAAATTTTTTGGGAAATTAGTTCACTGCGCTCAACACATAGGCAATTAGTTCGAACAAGTTCTCATGAACTACCTTACTTCGTGAAAAACTCAGTTGTACTGATGCAAAAGATCAGTTTTTTAAATTCAAAAGCTCGATTAGTTCGGCTTAGGCCTCATATACCCTTCGGGGGAGCAAAATCTCCGACGATAAGTGCAGAGTTACAATCATTTGTCTATTTTCAACGTTAAATACTCGCAAAGGTGCTCTGATGTATTTATTTCTTGGAATGCCACTTTACTTTTTGATGTATTTCTACTTCACTAAGGATATGCGAGAAAAAATGGCTCTTATAAAATGAGAACTGTTGATAACAAAGGGATAACTAAACACATTATCTATTAAGTTAATTACGCTTTAATTAATAGTTTTAAATCCTATATCTCTTGAATCACTAAACCATTTTAAAATGAGAACTTTGAATCAAATTATAAGGTTAATCTCTCTATTATTGATTGCTTTTCCTTTGGTAATATCGTGTAACGACAAAAAAGGAAAAACAAACGTAGAGAAAGAGTATTCCGAACTAAAAGAGAACCTTAACGACTCAATATATGGTTACCATACAGACTCTATTCAGTGTATAAAAGAAACCATCAAAAAAAATGAAAGCCTTTCTGATATACTTGCTCCATATCGCATTTCTTACAAAACAATTCATGAAATTGCTGTCGCCTCAAAAACAGTTTACGATGTAAAAAAATTGGCCACAAAGAAACAGTATGAAATTATTTGTTCCAAAGACTCCATACCTAAAGCAAAATGCTTCATTTATCACCCTAACCAAGTTGATTATATCATCTATAAATTTGACGATTCTGTTTCTGTATCAAAAAGAAAATTTGAAGTTTCACGGGTGACAAAAACGACTTCAGGAAAAATTAATTCTTCACTATACAAAACGTTAATTGATAGCGGAAACAGTCCTAAACTAGCGATTGAACTTTCGGAAATATATGCCTGGCAAATCGATTTTTTTGGTATCCAGAAAGGAGATAATTATAAAATCATATTTGATGAATTGTACGTTGATAATGAATTCATAGGTGTTGGAGAAATTAAAGCAGCTTATTTTGATCACATGGGATCTGGTTACTATGCGTTTCTTCATGAACAAGACAGCATTACGGAATATTTTGATGAAACTGGAAATAGTCTAAGAAAAGCGTTTCTTAAAGCTCCTCTAAGTTACCGTAGGATTAGTAGTAAATTTTCTCGCAATCGTTTGCACCCTATCTTAAAGCGCAGAATGCCACATCTAGGTATAGATTACGCTGCATCTCAAGGAACACCTGTGTATTCTATTGGGGATGGAAAGGTTATTAAAGCCAAGTATGCTGGTGCTGCAGGTAACTATGTAAAAATCAAACACAACAGTGTATATACTACTGGATATTTGCACTTGTGGAAATTTGGAAAAGGAATCCGTCCTGGATCTTATGTAAAACAAGGTCAACTTATTGGTTACGTGGGAAGTACAGGACGGTCTACGGGTCCTCACTTAGATTTTCGCATCTGGAAAAATGGGCAAGCAATAGATCCTCTAAGTTTAAAACCTCCTTCTGCAAAACCAATTGAAGAAGAACATAAAATATCTTATTTCAAAAACATGGAGGAGTATAAAAGCGAATTAAGTAAAATTGACGTTTCTCCTATTTAGAAAATCCCAACACAAAGTGCCTGCTCAAATGTTAAAGAATAAAGTATACTTTACTGGCAAATTTTTTGAAACAAAAGCAGATGGACGTTCTTGATACAATACTGCAGACAAACTTTTAACTTATAAATAACCGGATACTTCTCGTGAAACTTACCATTTGTTAAAACAAAACAGCATGTTTTTTTGTATGAATAAGTGAATGATAAACTGAACTGGTTTGGAGAATCTTAAAATTATTGCCCATAGAGGTGCTTCGTTTGATGCTCCAGAAAACACATTGGCAAGTGTACATCTAGCTTGGGAGCAAAACATTCATTATGTTGAAGTTGATGTGAGATTAACCAAAGACAATATTTTGGTTGTGTTTCACGATGAGACGACCATTCGATTCAATCAAATAGACAAATCAATAAATGAATATAGTTTTGAGGAGTTATTAGCCATAGACGTAGGTATATTTAAAGGTGAGCAATGGAGAAATGAATCCACTCCCACTTTAGAAGAAGTTTTAAAAACTGTCCCTGCAAACGGGACATTGGTTATTGAACTTAAAGATGGGCCTGAAATGGAGAATGCTTTGGTTCAGCTGGAGAAAAGGAATTCCAAAATCTGGAAACAACTGGAGTTCATTTCCTTTAATTATGAAACCATTTGTATAGCTAAAAAAATATTCCCCAACAACAAATGCCTTTGGTTACTGGATTTAGATTACGACTCCGAAACCAAGCAAAACGCACCTTCAAACAAGGATATAATTCATAAAATCAAGCAACATAATTTAGACGGAATTGATGTTTTTGCCGGAGAGATGGCTAATGAATCATTTTTCAAAACGATGCATCAAGAAAACTTTGAAATTTACCTATGGACCATTAACACAGTAGAACATGCCAAGCAATATCTTCCTTTTTCACCGCACGGTTTAACAACCGATAAACCCAAATGGATGAAAGAGCAGTTAAATAGTATACATGACAAGTAATATAGAAAATATACATTGGGACATCGTAATTATTGGTGGAGGAGCTACCGGACTGGGCTGTGCCATTGATGCTGCTTCAAGAGGGTATAAAACACTTTTATTGGAAAAAGAAGATTATGGAAAAGGAACTTCCGGTAAAAGTACCAAGTTAATACATGGAGGTGTGAGGTATTTGCGACAAGGAAACCTATCTCTAGTTTTAGAATCGTTAAAAGAACGTGCTCTTCTTAAAAAAAACGCACCTCATATTGTTCATGATTTAAAATTTGTAGTACCCACGTATAAATGGTGGGAAAGTTCTTTTTATGGAATTGGATTAAAAATATATGACTGGTTAGCCGGTAAGGAAGGCATAGGAGATTCTAAAATCCTTTCTAAAAAAGAAACTGTCCACTTATTGCCTACCATAAATGAAAAAGACCTGCGCGGTGGAGTACTCTATTACGATGCTCAGTTTAATGATACTCGCCTTCTGATTAATATGATGCAAACGGCAAAAAAAGAAGGGGCAAATGTTTTAAATTACCATGAGTTTTTAAGTTTCACGAAAACTAAAGACGGTACAATAGATGGTGGGAAAATTAACGACACCAGAAATCAGAAACAATATACAGTTAAAGCCAAAGCAATTGTAAATGCTACAGGTGTATTTTCAGATTCTATTCGAAATATGAATAAAAGCACCGTATCCAAAATAATAACCAGTAGTCAGGGAGTACATATTGTATTGGATAAACATTTTTTACCTGGAAATGCTGCAGTTATGATTCCTAAAACGGATGATGGCCGTGTGCTTTTTGCTGTACCCTGGAATAATAAAATCATTATAGGAACTACAGATACTCCTGTTCAGAAATATTCGTACGAACCAATGCCTCAATTGGAAGAAATTGATTTTTTACTCAAGCATACCGCTAAGTATTTGACTAAAGCTCCAAAAAGAAGTGATGTTAAAAGTATTTTTGCTGGCTTACGTCCGTTGGTGAAAAATGGAAATAAGACAAACACAAAATCTATATCCAGAAAACATGTTATTGAAGTCAGCAAGAACGGTTTAATCACTATTGCTGGAGGAAAGTGGACAACCTATCGTAAAATGGCCGAAGATACCATTGATAAAGCTGCAGTAATTGCTGAGTTACCTTATGTAATTTCAAATACAGAATATTTGCATATCCACGGTTATTCAAATAATATTCAACCCAATGACTTTTTAGGTGTTTACGGAACAGATGCCGATTTGATTTTAGAGTTAATTAAAAAAAGGCCTGAATTAAAGGAAAAGATACACCCTAATCATGAAATTATTAAAGGGCAGGTGGTTTGGGCCATTCAATATGAAGATGCCAAAACAATTGAAGATTTTTTAGCAAGACGTTCACGGCTTTTATTTTTGGATGCAAAAGCTAGTATAGAGTGTGCAGAGGGTGTTGCCGAAATTTTTAAACAGGAATTAAACCTTAGCGATGAATGGAAACAAGAGGAAGTTCTTCGTTTTAACAAACTTGCAAAGCAATACTTATTGCATTAAGCCACAACTCTCCTACTTAATACCTACGATGAAACCAACCGTGCGATAAAAACGGCAAAACTAATTATAGATCCTGCAAACTACACTGTAAACTATTCCCCACTGTGATCCACAAAAAAAATAGTTTTAAATTCGTGAGTAATTGCTTTTAATTAGATTTATCAGTTTGATTGATATCAAGTGAAAATAAAAAAAACAATAGCTATAATTATACTTCTATTTACTTTATCATCCTGTAAAGTTGGAAGGTTTGTGTGGCATAATTTTGCTGACATTACAGATTACAACGTCTTTCCAAGTCGTGAAATAAGGATGGATTCATCGGAAGTTTTCCATTTCAAAAATGGAGAAACTGAAAAGTTGGATTTAAAAATGAATAACGGAGATAGTTTTGAAGATTACTTGAAAAAAAATAAAACCGTAGCTTTTTTAGTCATTCACAATGACTCTATAAAGTATGAAAACTACTTTAACAACTACAACAAAGAGTCCATTGTTGCTTCTTTTTCAATGGCAAAATCATTTACCTCTTTTTTAATTGGCTGTGCTATTGAAGACAAATATATAAATTCAGTAAACGACCCTGTGACACAATACATTCCTGAACTAAAAAAGAATGGTTTTGATAGTGTAACAATTGAAAACCTCTTACAAATGACTTCAGGACTTGATTTCAATGAAAGTTATTTTAATCCGTTTGGACACGCGGCCACCTTTTATTACGGTAAAAAACTGAACAAATCCTCTTTAAAATTAAAACTGAAAAACGAACCAAATAAAACCACAGAATATGTAAGTGGGAATACCCAATTGTTAGGGATGATTTTAGATAGGGTATTGAAAGAAAAAACGATTTCTCAGTATTTAGAAGAGAATTTATGGAAACAAATTGGAATGGAATATAATGCCACCTGGAGCATTGATAAACATAAAAATGGTATTGAAAAGACTTTTTGCTGTATTAATGCAAGAGCCATTGATTTCGCAAAGTTTGGCCGCTTGTACCTAAACAAAGGAAATTGGGAAGGAAATCAAATAATATCAAGAGATTGGGTTGATCAATCAACTAAAATTGACACTTCAAGGGGAAGTGTAAACTATTATCAATATCAATGGTGGATACCCAATACAGAAGGAGATTTCACAGCTGAAGGAATTTTAGGACAATTTATATTCGTGAGTCCCTCAGAAAATTTAATTATTGTACGATTAGGAGAAAAATACGGGAATGTAAATTGGGTAAACCTATTTGAACTAATAAAAAAAGTTGTAAAGAAGTAAAATGATTTTAAAAACAGCTCAATTTACTAATTTTCAACAGATTAAATTAAGTATAAATAAAAAGTGTTTGTAGTGTATTTGATTAAAACCAAATGTGTTTTAAGCTGCATACAAAAACAAAATTCACTGAAATGTTGCCCTCAAACCTGGATTACCGACGAGACAAAGTGAAAAAGTAAAAACATTAAATTTGTTAATCACAATGAAAAAGTTACTACTCAGCATTTGTATACTAGTCTTAGCCAATAGCTCCTATGGTCAGAACGAGGCTGTCCCCGACTCTGCTAACCTAAGTTTTAATGTCGACTTAGGAGTTGCATCAAGAAATATATGGAGAGGTCTTGACTATGGATCATCACCTTCTATTTGGGGAGATGTTTATGGTAGTTTCAAAAACTTTTCCATTGGCGCAATGGGAACCAATTCTTTAAATGGTTCGAAATCGGGATACGGAAACTGGATGGAGTTATACGCTTCTTATACATTCAAAAACCTAACTTTTGTTCTAGACGATTATTTCTTCTTCAATTCTGAAGACTCATTAAATAATTATTTTGATTATACTCCTCAAAATACTCAGCACTTGGTTGAAGCCCGAATAGAATATGAAAACGACTATTTAGATGCAATGGCTGGTTATGTTGTTTACAGTAATAACGCAGATAATACAAACGGAGTTTATCTAGAAGCAACCTATAAGCCCAATAAAAAGTTATCTTTTACTGCAGGATATTTAACAGCCTCACAATGGTTGAGTTTTTACGATAAAGGAGGTATAACTACTCTAGGAATTAATGGCCATAGAAATTTAAACGTATTTAAACGAAAACTGCCATTGACAGCCTCTTTAATCCTAAATCCAAATCATCAAAATGCAAGTCCGGCGGTTGGAAACAATCCTGTATATTTTGTTTTAAAAACTGACTTTTGAAACTAATGAAAAACATGTTTGAAAAACTTCAATTTCCTCGTTCTAAAGAAATCGTTAATGAAAGTTTAAAGCTTGGAAAAATAGGACAAGTCACCAATCCAATTTTAATTGCTTTAAGGAATCTTTTTTTTAAAGCAATTCCTTCAAGTGTTGCGATGAAAATGATAGATAAATATTTTTCTTATCGAGTAACAGAGTTAGAAATATAAAATTGACCTTCCAAAATGCTTTTTAATGCATTTACACCCTAGAATTAAGGGGCAAATACAATGAAACAAATTTCACCTTTTATATATGCTTTAATTACTCCATTTAACCCTAAGTGGTCCTTCAATAAGATTGAACCAATTGAAAATAAAAAACGGATTGGGGTTTCATCATTTATTCTTAGTTGTATACTAATTATCGCAGCGCATACTATTGGACAATCAAAAAACTCCACAAATGTTGGCCTTGAATTGTTTTTTTATATTCTAGGATTTTCATTTGGGCTCATTTTGAAACAACTTTTTACTGTTTATATTCTAATAGTATTGTTAAAACGTTTTCAAAAAACGAAAATCAAATGGCAGGAAACTCTTTGCATAGTGTCATTTTCACTTATTCCATTATTGTTAAATAACATTTTATACATTATACAGCCTAAAGCCCATCAAATTGGGCAGATATTTTTTTCTCTTTGGAACATTGCCCTAATTATTGCGGGGATTTATCTCCTAAAAAAAATTCCTCTTTGGAAATCAATAATCACCGTTACAACGATTATAATTCTTTTTGGATTAATTAAATTAACCTTCATAGGTATTGAGATATGAAAAGGCCGTAATGCATCTTTAAATCTAGGACTCCAACCCCATTCCAAACAAAAACAGGTTATTTAGTTTTAACTTTGTCCGAAAATACATCAAAAGATAATTCTATGCGTAAGTGGATATACATTGTTTTTGGTTTGATTTTATGTTTTTATCTAGCACACTCATTTTTTAATTACCATTATGGCATTGCCATTGTTTCAGCAACTTTTTTCCCCGCTTGCCTATTGGTTTTTTTATATAAAATAGATGTTTTCGAAAGGGAGAAATTTAAAGATCTTCTAATTGTTTTTGTTCTTGGTTTCATTATTTCCTTTTTTTTAGGTGGTTTTGTGTGGGTTCCGCTCAGAAATTTTCTTCTCGGTCCGCTAGAGAGTGATTTTACCTACATGTTATTGGGCGCTGGAATACCCGAAGAAATTATAAAAATTATCCCAGTATTAATCATTCTCAAAAAAACGAAATTCATTAATGAACCAATAGATTATTTAGTTTATGCCTCGGCCTCTGCCCTAGCTTTTGCTTTTATGGAAAACATAGACTACATCTTTATGTACAAAGATAAATCCCCCAATATTGTTGCCATCAGATCTTTACTACCAACATTGATGCACATGGCATGTAGCTCGTTTTTTGCATTTGGAATTTTCTTCTATTTGGAAACCAAAAAAATAAAATACATTCTAATTTTCTTTGCAATTGCGGCATCAACACATGCACTATATAACTCTAGTTCAAGTTTACCGGGAATGGCTTTTGTGTCAATCATTATTATTATAACCTATTATGCACGACTAATTAGAAGCTTAATAAACATTTCTCCTTTTTACAATCAAGAAAAAACGGTGCTTTTAAAGAAAGGGATTCGTTTTTTAGCGTTTACCATTGTATTAGTTCATGTTATTAACATACTATTTATAGTGTATTACGCACCGTTAAACAACAACTCTTTAATGTCTCATGTTTGGGTGTTAGACTTTATTTATATCGTACTAGCTTTCACGATTTATAAAATCATATCCCGCAACTTGAAAGCTAACAAGGGAGAATTCAAAATATTAGGCAAAAGAAAAAAGTTCAACCTTTTATCGGAAATGCAGGAAACTATTATTAAAAACTACTATGCTAAAATTGAAAAGTAAAATGAATAAATCACAAGTAATCGCGGTATTATTTCTAATCACTAGCTTTAGTGTTTTTGGACAAAAAAAGGAATGGAATACTCTAAACGAAAAAGATTATTCAATTCAATACCCTAAAAGTTGGGAATTGAATAAATCCGGTCAGATGGGCACAAGTTTCATTTTGCTTAGTCAATTAAGCTCTGATTCTGATACATTTAAGGAAAATGTAAATTTGATTATTCAAGACTTATCAGCCTACAAAATTGATTTAAATAAGTATGTTGAAATATCTAAAGCTCAAATTAAAAAATTAATTACTGATCCCAATATTGTTTCAAGCACACGAATGAAGAACAAGGGTGTTGAATTTCACAAAATAGTATACACGGGGAAACAAGGTGTTTTCGATTTGAAATTCATGCAATACTATTGGGTTCAAAACAATAAAGCATATGTTTTAACTTTCACTAGTGAAAAAGCTGAATTCGACAATATCAAGGACATAGGAGAAAAGATTTTAAACAGTTTCATAATAAAATAGCACCCATCAACTCATATATAAACCCATTATTTTACGGGTACATTTAAGTAACTTTGTACATGACAATTACAAAAAACCATGAGCACCTCAAATAAAGTTGAAGTTGTTATCCTAAACGGATTCTTAGGATCTGGTAAAACAACTCTTTTTAGAAATCTTTTAAGCCAGTCCAAAAAGAAGGATATACCCGTTTGTGCTATTGTAAATGACATGAGCGAATTGGATGTTGATGGTGAGTTAATTAGCAACACGGACATTGTAGAAGAAAACAACCATATTTTGGAATCCATTTCTTCTTGTGTACTTAGCAGTAAAAAAGGAATTGAAAAGCTTGATGAGGCTATAAAAAAGCTACTATCAAATACAAATCCTAAGCTCATCATTATCGAAACTTCAGGAAGTTGTCACCCCCTACCTCTTGTGGAATACTTTAAGAGCCATAAAAAAGTTAAACTTACGGGATTGTTCACTTTAGTGGATAGCTTAATGCTTGCACATGACTATAATTATGGCGAGCACCTAGTACCTAAAATGCAACAAAACATAACCAAAGGAAAACGAGACACCGTAAATTTACTGGTAGAACAAATTATGTTTTGCAGTCACCTTATCCTCACCAAAGCTGACCGTATAGACAAGGAAAAACTACCCGATATTGCTACATATATTCAAGGTATAAATCCTAATGTTTCAACACACTCTGTACATTTTGGAAAACTCAACATTGATGCTTTATTCGAACTTCCAGAATACAATTATTTCCAGGTTGAACAATTGGCTGCGGAATTAAAAACCGTTCTTGAATCACAAGAAAATGAAGACAAGCCCTATAACTTGGCAACTCGTGTACTAAAAGACGAGCGACCTTTTCACCCGCAACGTCTTTGGGATGCCTGTCATAATCATCTTGATCAAGGCATTTATAGAAGTAAAGGGTTTTTCTGGCTCTGCAGTAGAAACAAGTATTCTTTATTGTGGAATCAGGCTGCCGGAAGTATTAGCCTTGAATTAATTGGTTCCTGGAGATCGGGAATTCTTGAAGACGATGACCACGGTCTTTTGGAGTTTGAATTGGAACTTTTAAAAGAGCAACTTGCCAAAGAAAAAGGACGATTTGGTGACCGCCGTTGCGATTTAACGGTTATTGGGGATCAATCCAAAGTAGATGTATTTACAGATGTACTGAACTCTTGCTTTCTTACTGAAGAAGAAATAAAATTGTGGCAAAATGGACATGAATTCCCTGACCCATGGCCGAAAAGAATAGTTAAATTAACAGATTAAAGCCCTAGTTTTAAATCCTTTATTTTAATCAATACTCAAAAACAATACAAATCACCTGATTTTGACCCAACGTAAACATTACGTCCAGTACCTGCAAAACTCAAGCAGGTAACCTCAGCATCAATTGCTTGAATGTTCACAAACTGGTCAGAATGATCAGGCGAAAAATAAAAAACAACTCCTTCTTCACTTGCGGCTACCAATAAATATCCGTTGTAAATAAAATCAATTATTTTTCCATAACCACAACCGAATATTTGTGGTGATTTTCCATAAGGTGGCCCATCCGAAAAATCCCAGATGTGCACATCTTCTAAACCATTCACAAAGAATTTTTTGGAATCTTCGGACCATAATATTGTATCTACCTTAGAATGATAGCCACCCATTTGGAAACCATCATCTTTTTTTAGCGGGTAAGGCCAGAAGTGAATGGCATTCTCTTGAGTTCCTGCTGCAATGTATTTTTTATTTGGACTCCTACTTATATTCAAAAGCGATGTTTTCCACTCAAACAAAGTATACTCTTTAAGATTGGAAACAGCGTATTCTCTCACACCACCGTAATTCGAAATCAAGAAAGAATCAACATTAAAAATAACATCGCTAATGGTACTCGTAAATGAAGCATCTTTTTCTATCAATTCATAACTCGCATTTTTTTGCTCTAAACTATATAAGGTTTTGCCTTTCGAGGCGAGTATGAACTTCCCATCGGAACTTATTGCAATGTGCTCAAACCAATCTTCTTCATCCACCAGTTTAGTAATTTCTCCCTCAACAGTTAATAAACGAATTCCACTACTCGTACACAAAATCAAATCAGAAGTTTTAGGATGTATAACTGCTGAAAAAATAATTTCAGCAATATCGTCAAACTGTTTTAAAACAGTTGCCCCTTCTCCATCAACCAAAAATACTTTGTCCTCACTTCCAACAACCCAAATTAGTTTTGATGAAGGAATGGCTATGATTTTTAATATGAAACAATCCAAATTCAAACTCCAATTCAAGCTTGCTTTAGAATCATCAATTAACTGCTTTACTGCCTCATCAACGTTTGAATCCATCATGCTAAACAACTTTTAATCCCATTATTCAACATTTTTCTATCTAAGTTTCTGCCAATAAAAATGAGCTGGTTTCTTTTTACCTCATCACTTTTCCACGGTCGATCTGGTTGGGCGTCGAAAAGCATGTGGACTCCTTGAAACACAATTCTGTTATCGGTACCGAAAAAATTTAAAATACCCTTACATCTGAATATGTCCGGACCATGAACTTGAAGTAACCCCGACATCCATTTTTGGAATTTTTCTAAATTTAAAGGAGCTGTAAATTCAATTCCTACACTACTAACATCATCATCATGCGAATGAGAATGTTCAATTTCTATAATTTCCAAAGGCTCAATAGTTTTCCCATTTTGCTTCAGCTGCATATTAAATTCATCTGGTCCATGCTGAGTAAAAAACACAAATTCTCCTTCTTCAGAATCCAGCTCAAAAGATTGAAATGAGTTGGTGGTTTCGAGTTGCAGCAACTGATTTAAAGCCAATTCCCCTTGTGCTTTTACTTCAACTGCATCACCAGAGAATGCTACCGTAGCCTCATTTTTTTGACTTTCTAAATTGGTAAAGGGTTTAATCAAAACATCAATACTTGGATCAGGGCCTTCGTCCAATTCAAGCACTAAATTACCCTTTGGCAATTTGTACTTTACAATAGCTTCGAAAGGAAACTCTTCTTCTCCAAATTTAGGATTGAGTTCCACTTTCTTGTCCAAATCAAATGCATTAACATCCAGTATTTTGTTTAGGTCCACAGCAGCATTTTCAGCGGGATAAATTTCACACATTACATTCATGCTTCTAATAGTGGATTCTATTTCTGTTAATTCTTGTTCTGAAACCAAATCGGTTTTATTCAATATGGCAATATCAGCAAACGCAATTTGCTCCTTACATTCATCGCTGTCATTTATATGCAAGTTAACGTGTTTGGCATCAACCATAGTAATAATAGCGTCCAAACTAAATTGCTCTTGCAAATCATTATCCACCCAGAAAGTTTGTGCCACAGGAGCTGGATTTGCCATTCCTGTAGTTTCCACTAAAATCATATCGAGTTTATCTTTCCGTTTGGTTAAACGGGTAAGAATTCGAATTAAATCTCCTCGAACGGTACAACATATACAACCGTTATTCATTTCAAAGATTTCTTCATCGGCATCAATAACCAATTCATTATCTACACCCACTTCACCAAATTCATTTTCAATCACGGCAATTTTCTTTCCATGATTTTCACTTAGAATTCTATTCAGCAAAGTAGTTTTTCCTGAACCTAAAAAGCCTGTTAAAATTGTGACTGGTATTCTTTGATTGCTCATACGTTTTATTTTTTAATTGTTGTTCGATATTTAGTTGGAACGGAGTTACTATTTATTGTTTTACCCCCCATTTTATACAGGAAGTTATCACCTTCCTTTACTTCATTTAATTCAATTTCACTCAAAAGTAAATCGCATTGGTTGTGATTTATATCCTTTAGCCAAATGTTGTCTGGGGCCAACATGGCTACCGGAGCATCATCACACCTCCCCATACATTTTGTTCTTACTGTATGGTAGTCATCGTCTAATTTAAAATCCTGTATCGATTTCCGAATGGCTTGAGTAACTTCTTCTGCATTCATTTTCATACAGGAACCTCCATTACACATAAACAAACATTTTTTGGAATTGATGATATCTTTAATCGCCATTTTCGTATTGGAATAAACCACTAAAAGTAAGAAGTAACACAATGAAAATCTTCACAAATGCAACTCAGTTGCAAATATATCAAGAATCATCAACTCATCATAATTTAAATAGGCCTTAATCAGGTTAGTATGCATATCTTATTAATGAAACAAAAGCAACTAAATATTTAGTTAAACAAAGCACAATTAGACAACCCCTATTCTCAAATTAAAGCTATAATTTCTCTCTTCCTTCAAATGCAACTAAGTTGCATTAATTTTAATTTTACAGTATCATTGCATTACCTATAATTTACTTGGCAAAGAATCATATAGTATATTTGCAAAGTATTTAGTCTTAATCGTAAATAAAAATAGATGTTTCAAAAGACCATTGCTTGTTAGGTCGATTAAAAAAGTGTTATGGGAGAACTAAAGAACCATTTAGAAGAAGGACTAACGCTTGATCCTCAGTTTTCCAAGCGAGGTGGAATTTTACCTGTCGCTGTGCAAGAAACTTCTACAGGTCAAATTCTAATGTTGGCCTCGGTAAACGAAGAGGCGTTTAAAAAAACTCTTGAGACAAAACTGGCAACATTTTGGAGTACCTCTCGAAATAAACTTTGGACAAAAGGTGAAACTTCTGGAGATTTGTTGAAGATGGATAAAATCCTCATCGACTGCGACCAGGATGCTCTTGTATATCAGGTTACGTTATTGGGTCAAGGTGTTTGTCATACTTATGATAGTAAGGGGGATCACCGTAAAGCCTGCTTTTATAGGGAACTAAATACAGATCAAAAAGATCTTCAATTTATTAAAGGAATGCAATAAAAAATGATAGATTACGACGTTATAATAGTTGGCGCAGGTCCCGCTGGAATTGGTGTTGCCTCGCTTTTGAGTCAATCAGATCTCAACCACCTAATTTTAGATAAAAGTGAAATTGGAAATTCGTTTTTAGATTGGCCTAAAAACATGGAGATGATTACTCCTTCATTTCCGAGTAATGCTTTTGGTCAAATGGACCTAAACTCGATTTTCGAATCAACTTCACCTGCTTTTGCATTTAATAAAGAACATTTAACCGGTGATGAATATGCGGTTTACCTCTCTGGGGTTGCAGACTACAGAGCTTTGAATGTTGAAAAAAACAATGAAGTAAAAAAAGTAAATGAAGAAGAAAATAGTTGGGTAGTTGAAACTAAAAAGAGTACATACTCTTGTAAGTATTTAATTTGGGCAGCTGGGGAGTTCCAAAATCCTAAAATTGAAAACATTTCAGGAAAAGAGCATTGTATCCACAGCTCCTTAATAAAAACCCCCGAGGAATTAAATGAAGATAATTTTGTGGTAATTGGTGGATACGAAAGTGGAATTCAGATGGCTTTCGATTTGGTTCAAAACAATAAAAAAGTAACTGTAATAAATCCTGAAGTTATTGATGACATGGAGACTAGTGACCCATCTCGAGTGCTATCTCCATATACCTATACAAAATATGATACACTAAAGAACTCTGATTTGTATACAGAGATAATTGGAGAGGCAGAAACTGTTTCTAAAACAGAAAATGGGTATCAAGTTCAATTAAAAGATGATATTCTAATCGAAACAGAATCAAAACCAATTTGTGCAACAGGTTTTTCGTTGGTGAAAAAACCAATAGAACACCTCATAACCAACAGAGAAGATGGATTTCCAAAATTAAATGAAAAAACAGACGAATTTTTCGAAAAAAAGAACCTCTATTTAACAGGTCCCTCAGTAAGACATGATGAGCATATATTTTGCTTCATTTATAAGTTCAGACAACGTTTTGGGGTGATTGTTGAGGATATCTTGCTAAAGGAAGAGTACAAAAAGGAAAATGTATCTGTATTGGTAGACGGTTGGAAGAGGAACGGAATGTACCTTTCTGACTTGAGCTGTTGTGGTGAAGAATGTGTGTGTTAAAATAGTATTATGGAGAATAAGCATTTAATTTCAATAGAAACACTTCATCTTATTGCAGGATTTTCTCTTGTTGTTTCAGGTGTATTGGTCTATTTTATTGATGGTTTTGAAATGGCCTTGTCTTGGGCAATATTTGGAGCTATGTACATATCTATGTCGGATGTTGGAGAAAACGAAATGAGCGAAGAAAAACTCAAACACAGAAGTCATTTAATTCGACGCCTGTTTGGTTATGTAGGAGCTCTACTGGGGGTAATCTTAACAATGTACTACATTGTTAAATTGCTTAATTAAAAACGACGAAAGTATATTGTATTAATAATGAAAACTAAAAACAGTATCTATCCAAAAAAATACATCATTCTATTTGTTATTGGTGCTATCCTCCTTTTTTCTGGAGTCATCGTTATGGTGTTGGGGAGTAATAAAAACTCAGGCAAAGGTATTTTTTTGACCATACTAGGTATTATTCTTTTTGGTGGTTATGGCTCTGGGCTGTATCACTATAGGAAACTAGCAAAAAAATATGCGAATAATAAAGAAAAATAAATAACGTTATTGCTCAAACTTAGAGCTTACAAACAATGAAGTTTTTTTCTTTTTTAACCATTTCACTTTTCTTTATCACGAGTTGTAAAAAAACACCAATTGATTATAGAGAAAAATATCTAGGTGATTATACATTCCTGTACTCCCATAGTAGCTGGAGTATAAATAATTCTGAAAGCACCACCGAAGAAAAAGAATCAACAGGAGAGGTTTATTATGATGGTGAGGCAAAGGATTCTTTAATACACATAAAAGTAGCTGAAAATCTAATTTTTGAATGTACCATAGATGAAGATGGCAACATAAAAAATTGTGGTGGCAATGGTGTGTTTGAAAACAATAGTAAATTAACTTTTGATTATAAGTCCATATCATGTCCTGGAAATGGAAACGGTGGTGGTATCGAGTATTCTATTCAAGGCAATAAAAAATAGGTTAACCCACCTCCTATTTTAGAGTGTTTTTTTGTAAAGTTCAAGTACCTTTTCAGCACACTTTTTACCATCAAAATTAGCAATTGCATACGCATACCCTTTCTCCACCATTTCTTGCTTAAGAATATCGTTGGACAAAATACGCTCAATGGATTCTTTCATCAAGTTCTCATCTTGTGGATCGATACAAATACTATTCGACCCTGCCGCCTCGGGTAACGAAGATACATTAGAGGTGATAACAGGGGTTTTACTTAATAATGCTTCAACAATAGGGATGCCAAATCCTTCATAAATAGATGGGTAAATGAAAAGCTCTGCCTTTTGATATAGTGCTTGCAAATGCTCATTATTTTCAAGACTATTTAACCAAATAAAATGTTCACCCAGGTTTTTATCGTGGATGTATTGCTCAACTTGTTTTTTATACGCCCCACCCTTTCCTACAATTACTAAGGGTATTCTATTGGATGTGTTAATTTTTTCCTGAGCCTTTACAATCGTTAGTAAATTTTTTCTTTCAATTACAGAACCGACGTAAAGCATAAAACGCTCTGGCAATTTATATCCTTTTAGATTTCTAGAAACATCTTCCGTGCTCTGAAGTTTATAAAATATAGGATTGCACGCTTGGTAAATAACGTCTATTCTTTCAGGTGGGACATTGTAAAATTGGATAATGTCTCTTTTGGTACTTTCACTTATAGCCAATATCCTATTTGCATTTTCACACGAATATTTAAATTTGAAATCGTAAATTTTAGTATCGAAATAGTTGTACGTTTTGGGGTAGATTTTAAAAATTAAATCGTGAATGGTTACAATAGATTGTATGCCCGACTTATGAATTCCAAGAGGAATCTCATTACTCAAACCGTGATATAGCTGAACACCATCATTTATTAAGTCAGAAACCACACCACGCTCTCTCCAAAACAATTTACCAGATGATTTAACAGCAATATTTTTGCCATGTAAAAACGTTTCCGAAACAGAACTCTGAGCTTTATTTGGGCTATAAAGTATATACTTGTTTTGAGGTTGAACTTTCAATATGTTCTTTAGAAGCGTACGACTATAATTTCCTAAACCAGTGTTGTTGTTAAAAAACCTTTTTGCATCAAAACCAATTTTCATAAGCCAAACTTAATAAAAATAAAAAAGTTCATTTTCCTTAATGAATACTTCTAAAACTTATACACTAAGTGCTTTAAGGTCTTTCCATTTGTAAGGTATAGGTTGGTCAACTTCAACTTCTGTTGGAACCTCTACACACTCTAAAAAATCGAGCGCCAACTGATTGAATATCTTGGGACTTTCAATAGATACAACATGACCACAACCCTTTATTATGGACAAAACGGCATTCTTCTGCTGTTCAGCAAATTTCTTTGCAGCGTTACCAAAAATATGATCCTGATCCCCCATTACTATTAAACATGGCCTAGGCAACTCTCTACTTACATACGCTTTGATTAACTTAAAAAAAGGCTTGTACAACTGAACCCATTTAAGGTATTCAACAGTTGTCATTCGTTTGCTTTGTCTTCTAAAGATATACCTGCTCAACCGATGATTTTTACGAGGTAAAACGATAAAACTAAACAGCGAATAAAATGCGCGAAAAGGGATAATATAAGTTAACAACTTCCCACAATGGACAAACGCATGCATGCATTTACTTCCGTCAAAAATAGCTCCAGCCATAACCAATTTATCCATTAGCTTGGGCCGCATAATATCTAATTTTTGGAGAATTACTGAGCCAACACTTAGG
The DNA here is from genome assembly GCA_045561495.1 of Flavobacteriales bacterium. Taxonomy (GTDB): domain Bacteria; phylum Bacteroidota; class Bacteroidia; order Flavobacteriales_C. The sequence continues at coordinate 23,783 of JBJKXR010000009.1, forward strand.
GACATGAAGTGCGCTCTGGTAATGTTTAATTTATCAATTACCTTCAAAATATCAGAGGCAATGATTTGAAAATCATAAGCATCATACTCTGGTGTCATATTTTTTGAATACCCATGATCCCTTAAGTCCAACAAAAGTAATCTGAAGTTTTTTGAAAAATGTTCCACTTGAAACTTCCAGGTTCGAATGGAACCACCTGCCCCATGAACAAAAACTAACCAAGGGGCACCCTCATCAGCACCCATAATTTCATAATGCAATAAATCTCTACTCGACTCTAGGTTCATAGTGCTTGATAATAAAATGGATATACTGATTTAGCAGTATATTTCTTTTTTAGCTGCCGCTAATGTATTTTTCATTAATGACGCAACGGTCATTAATCCTACTCCACCAGGCACTGGTGTTATGTAAGACGCTTTTTCAGCACAGGAATTAAACTCAGCATCTCCCTGTATTCTAAATCCGCTTTTTTTCGAATCATCAGGCACTCTTGTTATTCCAACATCAATTACCGTTGCACCTTCTTTAATCATATCACCCGTTAAAAAAGCAGGCTTTCCTAGTGCAACAATAACAATATCAGCTGATTTTGTGTACTCTTCTAAGTTTTGAGTTCTGGAGTGCGTTAAAGTAACTGTGCAATTCGCATGCTTTGAATTTTTTGCCATGAGAATACTCATTGGAGACCCAACAATGTTTGACCGTCCAATTACCACACAATGCTTACCTACAGTATCAATATTGTATTTTTCCAACATCTGAACAATACCATAAGGGGTTGCCGAAATATAAGCCGGTTGCCCTAAAGCCATCCTACCTACGTTTACTGGGTGAAATCCATCTACATCTTTTTGAGGTAGAATTGAGGTAGTTACTTTTTGTTCATCAATATGCTTGGGTAAAGGAAGTTGAACAATAAACCCATCGATATCATCATTATTGTTGAACTCTTTTATTTTTGACAACAACTCTTCTTCCGAAGTTTCAGATGGCATTCGCTCCAACGTGGAATTAAAACCTACTTCATTACAAGAACGAACTTTTGATGCGACATACGTTTCACTTGCTCCATCATTACCCACTAATATTGCGGCTAAATGAGGTGTTTTTCCACCTTGCTCAACAAACGCTTCAACATCTCTTTTGATTTCAGCCTTTACCTCAGCTGATGTTTTTTTACCATCGATTAAAATCATTGTTGTAAATTGTTCAATTAGTTATTACATCTTCCCACCTCCTAATCCTGGGAAGTTTTTCATCATTTTTGCCATGTTGCTTTTGTTGCTCATCATCTTCATCATTTTTGAAGTTTCTTCAAACTGTTTAATGAGTTTGTTTACTTCTGCAACTTCGTTTCCACTCCCCCTAGCAATTCTTTTTCTTCTGGATCCATTAATTGATTTCGGGTTTTTGCGCTCATAAGGAGTCATGGATTGGATAACCGCTTCAATTCCCTTAAATGCATTGTCATCAACATCAACATCTTTCATCATTTTGCCAATACCAGGAATCATTCCAACCAAATCCTTGAGATTACCCATTTTTTTAATTTGCTGTAACTGCTCATAAAAATCATTGAAATCAAATTGATTTTTAGCAATTTTCTTTTGAAGCTTTTTGGCTTGTTCTTCATCAAATTGCTCTTCTGCAAGCTCAACGAGAGAAACTACATCTCCCATGCCCAATATTCTATCGGCCATTCTGGAAGGATAGAAAATATCCAAAGCATCCATCTTCTCTCCAGTACCCACAAATTTTATAGGCTTGGTTACTACCTCTCGAATCGACAAGGCCGCTCCGCCTCTTGTATCACCATCTAACTTGGTTAAAACAACACCATCAAAATCTAATTTATCATTAAAAGCCTTTGCCGTGTTAACAGCATCTTGCCCCGTCATAGAATCGACAACAAACAAAATCTCTTGGGGTTTAACAGCTGATTTAACCCGCCCAATTTCGTCCATCATTGCTTGATCAACAGCCAATCGACCGGCTGTATCGACAATTACAACATTAAATCCGTTTTGACGAGCATGTTTAATAGCATTTTCCGCAATTTCAACTGGATTTTTATTTTCTCTTTCAAGATATACCTCCGCACCAACTTGTCCAGCCAAAACCTCCAACTGATCCATTGCTGCAGGACGATAAACATCGCCCCCAACCAATAATGGTTTTTTTCCTTTTTTGGTTTTTAAGTAATTCGCTAGTTTACCGGAAAAAGTTGTTTTACCAGAACCTTGTAAACCAGCAATAAGAATTACGGCAGGATTTCCAGATATTGCAATTTCACTTTCAGACCCACCCATCAATGAAACCAACTCATCGTGTACTATTTTGGTGAGTACTTGGCCCGGTTGAAGGGTGGTTAATACGTTTTGACCAAGCGCTTTTTCTTTTACTCTGCCGGTAAATTCTTTAGCAACTTTAAAACTAACATCAGCATCTAATAATGCTCTTCTAATTTCTTTGGTGGTTTCGGCTACGTTGATTTCCGATATCTGACCGTGCCCTTTTAGTACTTTAAACGCTCTATCTAACTTATCTTGAAGACTTCCAAACATAGTGAAAAAATTGGAGGGCTAAATTAATGAATTTAAAGCAATTTTCAGGGAATTAACAGGAGCAAAAAATTCTTTTTACACAATTTTAAATTTGATTTTATTTTAAAAAGTGTTTCCTTTTATACTTTCCATCGTACGACGCTAGGAAAAGGATTCTTGTTATGGTTCTAAAAACTTCAACCATGAACTGTTTCTTGTTTTCCATAATTGTTCATGATTTCGGCTTCCTTAGCCAAAAACTCCTTCCATCTTTTATCCACATCTACTCCTTTTCCGTATTTTTTGGCCAACTTGATAAACATAGAATAATGACGAGCCTCACTGGTCATTAAGTCGTGATAAAACTTTGACAATTCCTCATCCTGGATGTTTTCAGACAATACTCTAAAACGTTCACAACTTCGGGCCTCAATCATTGCTGCAATCAAAAGCCGATCAACCAATACCATTTCATAATTACCTCCCCTTTTTATAAAAGACATTAGGTCATGTACATATGGGTCTTTTTGTTCACGACCCAATTCCAAACCTCGTTTTTTAATGAGGTCATGCACCATTTGAAAATGCTCCATCTCTTCTTGAGATAAGGCAATCATTTTATCAACAATTTCGGTAATCTCTGGGTACTTGGTAATTAAAGAAATCGCATATGAAGCAGCCTTCTGCTCACAATAGGCATGATCTGTTAAAATTTCATTGATGTTTTTTTCTACAATGTTTACCCATCTAGGGTCAGTAGGTAATTTTAAACCAAGCATAACCAATTAATTTATCACAAAATTACAAAGAATAACTATCCCATGCTTTGATTATCCGACACACATAAATTTATCTCACATAAAAAGGAACTTTTTATTTAATTAGAGGTATAAATTGAACCTTCAATTTAAATGAAAAATTTAGTTTGCATATACATACTGTTAATTGGACTTTCAAGCCCATTGAAAAGTCAAAACAAGAATCAAATTAACGGTGATTTAAATGCGCAAATAGAATCCTTAAAAGAGGATTCTGTTACCATCGAAAACAATGCTTTTGCTTCCTCTTATTTTTTAGAAAAAAATAAAGTCCTTGAGCATATTGAACGTTTAAAAGCACTCTCTGAAATTCATGCTCAAAAACAAGCATACGATTCCGCGTTTTATTATTTAACGAAATATGAAAATCTTAAAGATGCTCTTTTAACTATCGAAAGGTCAACTCTATTTTCAGATATTGAAAAAAAACACCATTCAAAAACTATAGAAGCAAAACTTGAAGAAATACACCATAAAAAACAGGAAGAAGCCGATAAAGTATTAACATTTATAATTTCTTTCGTTTTAGGAACTGGTATTTTTGTTATAATTCTACTTGTACTCAAAAAGAAAAATAAGGAGTCCAAAGAGATTAACGAACATCTCGAACGAAAAAACCGCCTCATTGAAAAGAAAAACAACGAAATTTTAGATAGTATACTGTATGCAAAAAAAATTCAAGAGGCGATGCTCACTTCAAGAGCTTATATTGATGATATTTTTAGAGAGCATCTAATTCTTTACAACCCAAAAGATATTATCAGTGGCGATTTTTATTGGGCATATAATCACGAACGCTCAAAAACATTATATTGGGCAACTGTTGATTGCACAGGGCATGGCGTTCCTGGTGCATTAATGAGTATGATTGGAACTGTTTTGCTCAATGAATCCGTGATTATTAAAAAAGAAACGAATCCTGACATGATTCTTGCACAAATGAACAAATACCTAAAGCGGTATATAAATAAAACAGACTCATTATACCAAACACAAGATGGTATGGACATATCATTTTGTAAATTAAACAATGATAACCTTACTCTTGAAGCTGCCGGAGCTAGTCAATCAATATATATTCTAAGAAACAGAGAGTTAAAAGAACTGAAAGGTGATAAAATCTCATTAGGGCAAGACCCTTTAGGTAGAGAGGTTAAGGAATTTTCGGTAAAAACCTACCCGTTAAAACCCAATGATGTGATTTATACCTTCACAGACGGTTTTACGGATCAAATTGGTGGTCCAAACAGAAAGAAATTTAAAATCGGGGCATTAAAAAACTTACTTGTTGAAATTTCTCACCTTCCGATGGCCAAACAAAAACAACATCTTCAAAATACAATAAGCCAATGGAAAGGTGCTAGCCCTCAATTGGATGACATTTTAATAATGGGCGTTAAAGTTTAAAATGTGTTCATCAAAAAAAGGGACTAAAAAAGTCCCTTTTTTTTGATTATTAAGGCAAGGACTTATGCCGACTTAATCTTAAGGAAATCCATTCCATTATACGAATCAATCCTATCAAGAACTTTCTCCAACTCTCCTCTTCTTTCTTCAGAAAAAGTAGGCAGATTCATGAGTTTAACAAGTTTTTTAATAGTTTGATTGTACTCCTCAATTGACATTTCTGTTTCCATAAAATAGATATTTAGTTAAAAGTAAAATAATATAAACTTGGTTAAAGTTTACTTGGTAATATTGTTTTTATTGAACTGTTCAAGGAGTTCATTAGCAAGCTTCGCGCTAACGATCATACCCTTATACAATCCAATTATTTTTGCTTCTTTTACGAGATTTCGATATGTCGACAAATCTTTTTGAGCTTCCTTTTCATTTTTATAAAACCCAACGGCATACGTAGTTTCTTTTCGGTTTTGATACGTATATATGATTTCATTTTTTAATTGTTTAAACTCCTTAAACTCCCCTTCTGCAAGAATATATTTACCTATACATATTTTAAAAACTGGAGGTTCCTTTACCATGTCATCAAATTCTACTATGTTTTCTTCTTTATTTTTTTCTTCTTTATTTTTTTCCTTAGAAGTTTCATTTTTTGCTTTTTTTCTAGCTTTTCTTTGCGCGGCTTTTTCCTTAATTTGTATTATTTCAGCTCTCGAATAAACCCTATTTGACGGTTTTGGACTTGCGCTTATCACTTTATTATCAGCACTAGTTGTATCATTTAATGCAGCTAGTAGGATTTTATTCTTCACCTTTTCTATATATGAATCTCCAACTGATTTTGACAATAAGCTACTGTATTTAAACACCCTTATGAATGCCTTATCAAAGCCTGCACTTTTTACTTCATCAAGCCGTTTTTGAGCCAACAAATATTTATTAAAATACCCACCTGAAAAATACAATTTAGAGCCAGAAGGAAGGGTAAAGGTTTTTAAATCAGGTATTTCTTTAAAATTATTGGTCAAGATAGCATCCGAACTGGTTGCGCACTGAATTCTATATTTCAGTTGACTGTTACCATAAGCCATTAAAGGCTTAACAGAAAAAACAAGGGCAATTATAAGGGAGGCTATAAATTTCATGCTTTAATTTCTAGATTACTAATTAACTTGGCTGAGTTAATCTTACTTAATCTAAACCATCGACGTAAAGATATAAGGAAGGATGCCCTTTAATAATTAAATAATCTAAAAAGATTTATTTTAGGGTAGAAATGTACTTTTTGGATACTGAATTGTTCAAGCTGGAAAATTTAATCAACAGTTGTTAACAATTTTTAACACCCAAAATGATTAGTTCGATTCATATTTTATCTGACTTTATTAATTTTACGGAACATTTATTTTGATATGGAAGAAACAATTTCAACAGACCTAAACATTTCTGAATTAAACGAAAAAATTGAAAAGGAGAGTGCATTTATTGATTTGATAAAAATCGAAATGTCCAAAGTCATTGTTGGACAGCCTCAAATGACGGACGCTCTTTTAATTGGATTGTTATCAGATGGCCATATACTTTTAGAAGGATTACCCGGTTTGGCAAAAACTTTAGCCATCAATACGCTTGGTAAAATTATAAACGCAGACTTTTCTAGGGTTCAATTCACACCCGACTTACTTCCTGCCGATGTTATTGGTACGTTAATATACAACCAAAAGAAAGAAGAATTTATTGTAAAAAAAGGACCTGTTTTCGCCAACTTTATTCTTGCTGATGAAATCAACCGTTCTCCAGCAAAAGTTCAGAGTGCGCTCCTGGAAGCAATGCAGGAAAAACAAGTAACCATAGGAGGCGAAACCTACCCATTACCTCAACCCTTCCTGGTTTTGGCAACTCAAAACCCTATTGAGCAAGAAGGTACCTACCCTCTACCAGAAGCTCAAGTGGACCGTTTTATGCTCAAAATAAAGTTGGAATATCCCAACAAATCAGAAGAACAAAAAATTATGCGCCAAAATCTTCTAAAAGAATATCCCGAACCCAATCAAGTAATTGGCACCGATAAAATCTTAGAAGCGAGAGAATTAATTAAAGAAATATATATTGATGAAAAAATTGAGCAATATATTGTTGATTTAATATTTGCGACTCGAAACCCATTTCCTGAACATAAGAATTTAATTAGTTTCGGAGCATCACCAAGAGCTAGTATAAATTTAGCAAAAGCAGCAAAAGCTATTGCGTTTATGAATAGAAGAGGCTATGTAATCCCTGAAGATGTGCGCTCGGTTGCCATGGATGTTCTTCGCCACAGATTAGGGTTAACCTATGAAGCTGAAGCCGAAGAAATCAACTCCGATCAAATTATTCAAGAAATCATAAATAAAGTTCAAGTACCATAAGTCCTTACCTTTTGGAATCTTCAGAGTTACTCAGTAAAATACGGAAAATAGAAATCAGAGCCAGAGGAATGTCTAAGCAGCTTTTCTCAGGCCACTATTCTAGTGCATTTAAAGGAAGAGGAATGACTTTTTCGGAAGTCAGAGAATATAATTTTGGTGATGAAACAAGGACAATTGATTGGAACGTAACTGCACGGTTTAACGAACCCTATGTAAAAACCTTTGAAGAAGAACGCGAACAAACAGTAATGTTTATTATTGATGTTTCTGCGTCTGAATCTTTTGGTTCCATCAATCAAACAAAAAGAGAGTACATTACTGAAGTTTGTGCAGTATTGGCATTTTCAGCAATTTCAAACAACGATAAAGTAGGTGTGATTTTTTGCTCTGATCAAGTTGAAAAATTCATTCCTCCCCGAAAAGGAAAAAATCATATTCTTAGAATCATTCGAGATTTGCTAGAGTTTGAACCTCAAAACAAAGGAACAGATTTAAATGCTGGACTCATTCAACTTACTCATGGAGTTAAAAGAAGATGTACTGCTTTTTTGGTGAGTGATTTTATCACTGAAGGGTACTTCAACACTTTAAAAATGGCAAAATCCAAACACGATATAATTGCCATAAAATGCTTTGATGAACTCGAGAAATCTTTGCCTAAAATTGGGTTAGCCAAAATGTTCAATCCAGAAACAGGACAAGAAAATTGGGTAAACACCAATTCGAAGAGTACGCAACAGCACTATACAAATTGGTGGAATGCACTCTCAGCAGAATTTGATGATTACTGCAAAAAAACAGGAATCGATCAAGTACTATTAAATACTAACGAAAACTACACAACCCCTTTGATGAAGGTGTTTAAACGAAGAGAAGGTAAATAATGCGTTTCAAACTATTTTTCATAGCATTTTTTTGTATTCAATTTTCATACGCTGAAAAGTTCGCTTTCCAACCCGAATCTTCAACCCACTTAATTGGAGAACAGGTAAAATTCACCCTTTCATATGAGGGCAATGAAGCGTTTGCTTGGCCAATATTTGAAGACACTCTAACAAAGGATCTGGAAATCATTAAAACCGATAAAATCGACACGCTAGCACCGGGTAAATATCAACAGGCTATTTTTATTACTGCTTGGGATTCTGGTTACTTTATAGTGCCACCAATACAATCAGGAGAAAGCCAAACCGCTCCTTCGCTATTACGATTCAATACTCTCCCTGTAAATCCTCAACAAGACATTAAACCCATTAAAGAACAACTGGACACACCGTTTATTTTTGCTGAAATACAAGAGCTTGTTGTTTGGATAAGCCTTGGACTCCTTCTTTTAATTGGCACAATCCTTCTGTTAATCTATTTCATTAAGAAAAACCGGAACAAACCTGTACCTGAGCCTGTTACCCCTCCTCGACCAACTATGGAAGTGTTGTGGGAAAGGTATTACGCCCTTGAACAAAGTAAGGTTTGGGAAACTGGTGGTGAAAAAGAATTTCAATTTGAACTATCTCTAATACTGAGAAGTTTCCTAGAGTTTAAATACAACACGAGAGCTCTGGAAGAAACCACCAAAAACATTACCTTTCAACTCACATCTTTAGGTTTGGACCGAAAACTAAAGGATGATGTTACGCATATTTTAAACTTTTCAGATATGGTTAAGTTTGCTAAACAAAAAGGTGTTTTTTCTCAACACGAAAATGCCCTAAATATTTTAAAAGAAACCTTAGAAACTCATTCAGAACACATTGGATAAAGGGAATTTCATACAGATCATTGATGCTGCTTTTGGAAAGCTTTTTTCCTTAGAAAGTTATGCAAATCCAGAATGGTTTTGGGCTTTTCTATTCATCCCCATTTTAATAGTCGTTTATTCATTTAAAGAACTTCACGACCATGTAAAGTTTAAGTACAGTTCCTCTAAAGGTTTTGGAACTAAAACTCCATTGGCATACTTAAGGCATATTCCTTTTGGCTTGCTTGTAATTGCTATTTCAACATTTATCGTTGCTTTGGGAAGGCCACAAGATGCAAAAAGCTGGGAAGAAACAAAAACACAAGGAATAGACATGGTTGTTGCCATGGACATTTCTTCTTCAATGAATGCTCCTGATTTTAAACCCAACCGCTTAGAAGCCTCGAAGAAAATTGCTGCTGAATTTATAAACACACGCCCAAACGATCGATTTGGATTGGTTGTATTTGCTGCTGAAAGTTACACCCAATGCCCTTTAACCATTGATCACAATCGAATAACCGAATTGTTCAAAGATGTTAGAATGGGAATTTTGGAAGACGGAACAGCAATAGGATCAGGCTTAGCAACAAGCGTAAAAAGATTAAAAGACAGCGAAGCAAAAAGTAAAGTAATTGTATTGTTAACGGATGGGGAAAACAATGCAGGCTCTATTTCTCCCAAAACTGCTGCAGAATTAGCGAGTACTTTTGATATAAAAGTATACACTATTGGCATTGGAAAAGAAAACTTTCAATACCAACAAGGCCCATATCTATATAAAACACAAATTGATAATGATGCTCTGAACAATATTGCTAAAATTACTGGAGGAAAATACTACAGAGCTGAATCAGCGAATGCGTTGAAAAATATTTATGAAGAAATAGACCAACTCGAAAAAACAGAATTAGCTAGCCTCAAATACTATAAAAAAACAGAATTGTTTTTGCCTTTTGTACTTTTGGGTGTTTTACTATTAAGTATAGCAAAAACATTAGAGTTGACCCTATTTAAAACAATTGAATAAGTGAATGGAATGAAAGCCATATCAAACTACCTATTTGGTGACCAAGATTTTGCTCGTTGGCAAAACAACTGGATGTTGTGGTTTATTCTTTTAGCTCTTGTTTTCATTGGGGTTTATAGCCTCAACCGTTTTCAACAAAAAAAACAGCTGAGCCAATTTAAGTCAGAAGCCGCCCTAAAAAACGTACTCCCAAATTTATCAAAAAACAGGTCTATATTTAGGTTCGTTCTTTGGACAGTTGGATTTTGTGTGATTATTTTATCGGCCGCCAATTTACAATTTGGTGATAAGAAAGAAGAAGTGAAAAGAGCTGGAATTGATTTAATGCTCTGTTTAGATGTTTCCAAGAGTATGCTTGCAGAAGATTTAAAACCCAACCGACTTACCCGTGCAAAGCTTGCAATTAACAAAATCATAAATAGCTTAGGTTCCGACAAAATTGGGGTAATTGTTTTTGCAGGCGATGCTTTTTTACAACTGCCACTTACCAATGATCACTCTGCAGCGGAATTGTTTATCCAAAGCATAAATACGGGTATAATACCCGTTCCTGGAACCAATATAGCGTCGGCATTAGAACTGGCTAAAAAATCATTTCCAGAATCTTCACCAACCAACAAAGCCATTGTTGTAATCACTGACGGTGAAGAACATGACGGTAAGGCTATTCAAATCGCAGAAAGTTTAGAAGAAGAGAAAATAAAAGTGTTCACAATTGGCTTAGGAAGTGCAGTTGGGACAACCATACCTAATTTTAAAAACGGACGGCGAATAGGTGTGAAAAAAGACAAAAAAGGAAGTACTGTTATCACCCGATTAAATGAACCTGCTCTAGTCGCACTAGCGAATGCAGGCGGCGGAACATACGTACGAGGGTCCAACCAAAGTTTGGGGCTTCAAACCATGCTAAATACAATTGGGGAAATTGAAAAAACAGAATACGAAGCAAAAGAATATACCTCCTACACAAGCCGATACCAATGGTTTCTAGCTTTAGGAATTCTATTTATTCTAATGGATGTATTAATTTTAAAACGAAAAGGAACTTGGTTAAGAAGTACATAAATTATACACTACTGCTTGTTTTTCTCGCATTGTATAGCAATGCTCAAAAAGAGCGTTCTTTTATCAGAGAAGGGAACAAACTTTATGTGGATTCTAACTTTGCAGTGGCAGACTCAATGTATGCAAAAGCCATTGAAAACAACCCCAACTCAATAGAGGCAAAATACAATTCGGCAAACTCAAAGTATGCGCAAAAAGACTACGTTGGAGCAATTACTGGATATGAAAATATTATTCCTCAACTCGATCATGAAATGGCTAAGGCTCAATCCTATCACAATTTGGGAAATGCGTATGTAAAATCTCAAAAATTGGAAGAAGCCATAGAGGCCTACAAAAACGCATTGAGAATAAATCCAAAGGATACCGACACTCGATACAACCTGGCTTATGCATCTAGCTTGTTGAAAAAGAACCAAAACAAAGACAACAAAGACAACAAGGATAACAAGGACAACAAGGACAACAAGGACAACAAGGACAACAAGGATAACAAGGATAACAAGGATAACAAGGATAACAAGGATAACAAGGATAACAAGGATTCTAAGAACGATAAAAAATCAGAAGACAAAAAAGAAAATTCTGAAAAAGAAAAGAAGGAAGAGGGTAATAAAGATAAAAAAGGAAAGGGAGAGAAAGACAGTAAAGAAGATGCTCAAAAAAAACAACAACCCAAACCCATTTCGAAAGAAAAAGCAAATCAGCTTTTAAAGCAATTAGAGAGCGATGAAAAAGCAATTAGAGAGCGAATGATTCAATCTCAAATGAAAAAGGTTCCTCGAAAAAACATTGAAAAAGATTGGTAATGAATATCAGTTTACACATACCCAAAATAAAATGGAACTGTATAATTTTTACTGTTCTGCTTTTATCCTTTAATGGACTATTAGCGGGTGGAACCATCCAAGGAATCACAAAAATTGAAGGAGCTGAATTTGAAGTTGGAGAGCAATTTACGGTTCAATATATTTTGCAATCAACAGGGCAACAACTTCAAGGTAATTATCAAATTTCTGGAGACAATTTTGGTCCTTTGAATGTACTGGGCCAAAACAGCGGTAATTCTACATCAATTGTAAATGGTTCTATATCACAAAGTATAACCTTAACGTACTATTTAAAATCAACTAAAACAGGAGTGTTTAAAATCCCTGGAATAGAGTTTCTTCTAAACGGTAAGCAATATCCTTGTCAGGATAAAACAATAAAAATAATTAAACAAAGAAAGGATTCCGGCATAAGTGGCGACCTCATATTAAAATTAAAGCCAAATAAAACATCGGTTTATGTAGGAGAGCCTATTCGGTATGATTTGTATTGGTATTCCTCTTATCAAGCACAAGGATTTCAACTAAAAGAACTGCCTAAATTCGACGGATTTGTGGTTAAAAGTTTAGAATCAAAATCCAAAACAAAAATAAAAACGATCAATGGAAAAAAGTACCTCACGGGAAAAAGTTACTCCTTTATATTAACACCAATCAAAACAGGTACCATTAAATTACCTGAAGTAAAAGGAATTGTTTATTTGAGTAAAGGATTCTTTCAGCGAGCCGAACCAAGAGAAATATCCTCTGGGAAACTTTCTTTAAAAGTAAAGCCATTACCTACTCCTCCAAATGGAACAACTGAACCTATTCTTGTAGGAAAATATACGTTAAAAACTAAACTGGATAAAAGTGAACTCAATGTTAATGATGCAGTAACCATAAAGCTCCTAATTTCGGGATCTGGAAACTTAAATGCATTAAGTGATTTATCAATTGATTATCCAAGTGCTTTTGAAACCTTACCTCCTACAGTTAAAAACAATGTAAAAACGGATTTATCGGGTATACACGGCAGCAAAACTTTTGAATTTGTGGCTATACCTAGGCAACCGGGAAAATTTACGATTCCTCCTATTACTCTTTCTGTATTCAACCCTCAGAAAAAAGAATATTATAATTTAAAATCCAATGCAGTAACTATACAAGTTAATGGAGCTGCTAGCTTGGATGCAAATCCCTATGTTTCTAATGGCGGACAGGATGTAGAAATACAAGGTAGTGATATTCGCTACATCAATACCGTTGAAAAATTATTTACTGAAAAGAAATCAGATTATACCCGTTCGCTGTTCCAATACCTATTGCTTGCTGTATCTATTTTAACTTTTGTATTTGGAACTTTTGCTTTCAAAAAAAGGTTGCTTTCCAAATCACAGATAAAAAGCAATAAAAAAGCAAAAGCCAACCGAGTTGCGCAAAAACATCTAAAAGATGCGCAAAAGGAATTAAATGGTGATAAAAATAAATTTTACGAATTGGTAGATAACGCGCTTAATAATTACCTTCTAGGGAAACTAATGATTGAGCAATCACAGTTAAAGCAGCAAACCATCACCGAAGAATTGAAGAAACAAAAGATAAAAGAATCTTTAATTCAGGAAACACTAAAGGTTTCTAACGACTGTAAAATGGCTCGTTTTAGCCCCCTTGTTTTAGCCCCTAATGAAATGTTCACAAAAGCTGAAAAGGTAATTAATGAACTTGAAAACCAATTGAAATGATACAAAAATTATTCATTTTTATTTTTCTATCGCTTACAAGTATGAATCTTTGGGCAAACGAACCTTTATTAGATTCAGCCGAATCAAATTATGCTGCAAGTAATTTTGAAATCGCCATTCAACACTATCAATCGGTTTTAAACAAAGGACTTACATCTCCTGACATCTATTATAACTTAGGAAATTGTTATTTCAGAAGCGGGAAACTTGGAAACTCTATACTGAATTATGAAAAGGCGCTTAAAATGGACCCAAGCCATGAAAATGCAGCTTTTAATCTTACACTAGCCAAAACGAAAAGAGCAGACAAATTTGATGAGGTTCCACAATTCTCTTTTCAAGTTGTGTTGATTGGATTAAACAAATACATTTCTCACAATTACAGCTCTATACTGGGTTCAATACTCATTGTTTTTGCTGCAATAGGATTTGTTTGCGCTAAAAAAATAAAAGTAAAAAAATTCATCAACTTAGCTAGAATTACCGCTCTTGTAGGTTTGCTTATTACGTTTATCGCTTGGAAACAACAATCGGCTGTAAACGACTATAAATCAGGAGTTGTTGTTGCAAAATCTTCCAATATTTTTAGTGAACCAAACCCAAATTCAACATTGCTTTTTGAAATTCATGAAGGCACTAAAGTTGAAGTCTTATCCGTTTCTGGGAATTGGCTAAATGTAAAAGCACCCAACAATTCTATTGGATATATTGAAAAATTAAATCTCAGAGAAATTTAATTCACAAAACCATTGTAAATAGTCCCTTTGTAACCCTTCACCGACCCTCTATGTAGAATTAATAGATGGAAGTGATCAGTATCTTTGACATTTTTAAAATAGGTGTTGGACCCTCGAGTTCTCATACTCTTGGACCATGGAGAGCTGCGCAAAACTTTTCGAGTTCACTTTTTGATGTGAATTTTGATAAAATTGAAATTCGGCTTTATGGATCACTTTCAAAAACTGGAAAAGGCCACGCTGCTGGAAAAGCTGTTCAACTTGGCTTGCTAGGTTACGATCCGGAAACCATTCCAACCGATAAGATAAGTGACATTTTAGAAGAGTTAAAATCCAAACAAAAAATCACCATTCAAAACAAGACTTTTCCTTTTGATGCAGCGAAACATATTGTTTTCACCAATAAAAGCAAGCCAGGCCACCCAAACACTATAAAGTTTAAAATTTATTTAAAAGGGGAATTGATCAAGGAAACAACCTATTACTCTGTGGGTGGTGGATTTATAACACAAAAAGGCAGTAAGCAAAAAAATAATGTTAAAAAGATACCCTATCCCATCCAAAATGGCTCAGAATTAAAAAAACATATTGAGCAATCATCATTATCCATATCGGAAATCATTTGGGCAAATGAAACTGCAATGCGATCCGAAAAAGAAGTTAAAGAAAAAATTGAACTCCTTTTTTCAACTATGAAACATACTATTCTAAACGGTGTAACTACTGAAGGCATATTGCCTGGTGGTTTAAATGTTGTGAGAAGGTCTAAAGTTCTTTTTGAAAGCTTAAGCAAAACACCAGTAGAAACATGGGAGGACTTAGAAATTGCTATTTATAAGAAAACTTGGGATTTTAACGAAATCAATCAATGGATATCCTGTTTTGCAATGGCTGTTAATGAAGAGAATGCTGCCATGGGAAGAATTGTAACTGCTCCAACAAATGGTGCTGCTGGTGTTATCCCATCGGTACTTATGTATTATTATTTCTTTTGCAACCATCAATTTAAAAATGACATAGAACAATTTTTCTTGGTTGCAGGTGAAATCGCTTCATTGTTTAAAAAAGGCGCTACATTGTCTGCTGCGATGGGTGGTTGTCAAGCTGAGATTGGGGTTTCTTCAGCAATGGCTGCGGGTGCATTAACCAATATAATGGGTGGAACCTACGAACAGGTGCTTATGGCCTCTGAAATAGCTATGGAGCATCATCTAGGGTTGACTTGTGATCCTATAGGTGGATTGGTTCAAATACCATGCATTGAAAGAAATACAATGGGCGCTATGAAAGCAATCACAGCCTCTAACCTATCGCTTTCGTTTGATCCCTCGAATTCAAAAGTAGATTTAGACACCGTTATTAAAACAATGTGGGATACCGCAAAATCAATGGACAGTAGATATAAAGAAACAGCAGAAGGTGGATTGGCTTTTAACATTTCCGTCACACTACCAGAATGCTAAAGAAAATCATGTTTTTTTTCTTAAAAACAACTCTTCAACCTTATTTTTTCGATACTCAAAAATCTTTAAAATTCTTGGCTTTATAATAATAGGATTCATGATCCTACCTAAAATACCCAATGGGGGTACATAATCAACGATATCAATAATTTGAACTCCACCGTCTATTTCCTTAAAAAAATGCTTGTGGTGCCACAGTTCATACGGTCCGTATAGCTGTTTATCAGCAAAGAAATTTTGCGGCTCAACATGCGTTATTTCAGTAACCCATGTTGTTTTAAAAAAAGGCAATGGAGTTATTTTGTACTGAATAATTTGAGAAGGGTAAATGGCAGATTTTGAATCACTTAGAGTTTTAAACCCCAGGTTTTCTGGAGTTATTTTCAATAGGTTTTTTGGATTGGAAAAGAACTCCCAGGCTTCGCTTACAGAAATGGGAAGGTCTTGTTTGGCCTCCAGCCGGTAGACCTTCCCTTTATTGTTAAACGTTATTGGATATTCCATAAAAGCAAAATCAGGAGTTTAACAATTTTGTAATGCTGAAAACAATTCAGCTTTTGTACTCTTATTTTTAAATTCTCCACCATAGTAAGCTGTAAATGTTTCAGAGGTATCGTCTTTGATACCTCTTGATGCCACGCACAAATGTTTGGCATAAATTATCACAGCAACATCTTCGGTATCAAGTATTTTAGTTAACTCCAAAGCAATTTGTTTGGTAAGCCTCTCTTGCACTTGAGGACGTTTTGAAAAATAGTCCACTATTCTATTAATCTTAGAAAGACCAATTACCTTTCCGTTTGATTTGTAAGCAACATGTGCTTTACCAATTATTGGAACAAAATGATGCTCGCAATTCGAATAAAACGAAATGTCTTTTTCCAAAACCATTTCATCGTATTCATATTTATTTTCAAACAAAGATACTTTTGGCTTGTTCTTAGGATTTAAACCAGAAAAAATCTCATCGATGTACATTTTAGCTACTCGATCGGGAGAGCCTTTTAATGAGTCATCTTCTAAATCTAACCCCATTGTTTTCATGATTTCTGAGAAGTGATAGGAAATAACCTTTTTCTTTTCTTCGTCACTCATGTTGAAAGCCCCATCGACCATTGGCGTTTCAACACTTGAAGAATAATGACTATCGCCTATCTCATCCGCTAAATCAACGTCGATATCAGGCTGGATATTCTGCATAGTTTCTCGGAGTTTCATATAATGTAATTTTTAAATCAAGTTCTTTACTAATTTCCACACGTATTTTTTCGTAAATGATTCTAGCTATATTTTCTACAGTTGGATTTAATGATTTGAAATCAGGTACTTCAATGTTAAGGTTTTTATGATCGAAAGAATGAATTACTTTTTTCATTGACAATGCGTTTTAAGTCTTTTACATCTAATAAAAATCCGGTTTCTGGATTTACAACCCCTATAACTTTAACTTCAAGTTCGTAATTGTGACCATGATATAGGACATTATTACATTTTCCAAATACTTGTTTATTCAAATCATCCGACCAATCATTATTGTGAAGTCGATGAGCCGCATTAAAATGCATTTTACGTGTTACTGCTGTTTTCAATACTTTTGTTTAACTTATTTTACTTAAAATTAAACAAAAGGTTGTTTTCAGGATGTTTTATTCATCAAAAGGTAAAATTTGTATTTGTAAGGTTTTTTTTAAGTAATAAAGGATTTACCTACTTACATAGTAACAAACCTTATGAATTTGCCAAATCGTCAATAGCCTCTAGAATCCTATTCTCGGTTTCTTTTACCACAGGTACGAGCGGCAATCGTAAAACATTCTCAATAATTCCTATTTTATTCAACATTGCTTTCACTCCTCCTGGATTACCATTGGCAAAGGTCAAACCAATTAAATTAAATAGTTCAAAATGCGCTTTTCTTGCTTCTGTATAACGATCTTCCAGAGAAAAATTAACAACACTGCTCATCTCATGAGGAAATGCATTGGCTATAACACTTATTAATCCCTTACCTCCTGATGCAATTAAAGGCAATGTTATTCCATCATCTCCTGAAATTACTTCAAAACCCTCTGGAGCATTATTAATAATTTCCATCATTTGATTTAAATCTCCAGAAGCTTCTTTTATAGCAAAAACCTTATCTGGGAATGCATTCGCAATTTTCAATGTGGTTTTTGGCAACATATTCACGCCGGTTCTACCAGGCACATTGTATAAAATAACGGGTAAAGGACTAGCCTCAACGAATGCTTTATAGTGCTCATATAAACCAGTTTGAGTTGGCTTATTGTAAGCAGGCGTTACGGACAAAATAGCACTAATACCTTCCAGATTATAATCATTGAAGCTTTCAATTAGAACCTTCGTATTGTTCCCTCCATGACCAAGAACAATAGGAACTCTATCTCCAGCAACTTCTTTAATTTTATCTAAAACAGCAATTTTTTCTGACTTGGTAAGCGTTACGCTTTCTCCTGTTGTTCCAAGAGCAACCAAATAATTAACGCCACCATCAATTACATGATTTACTAATCTTTCCAAAGCCGAAAAATCTACTTCTCCGTTCACGGTAAATGGAGTTACCAATGCTACTCCTGTTCCTTGTATTTTACCTACCACCATATTAATCCTTATTAATTAAGTGCAAATAATTATCTAATCCTTTCATTAGTTGACGAACACCTTCCTCTGGTCGCAAATTGATTGTAAAATCTAAATCATCTACATCTTTTTTTGCGCCCCCTACTTTAAAACGAGCTATCGATTGCTTAACAATAAATCGAATAACATCGTCTTCCTCAACAGTGGTATCAATCAATATATCAAATTCGGACTGATTGAAGTTAAGCACTTCAGATGCCTGAGTTTCTAACTTCCAATTCAAATCTTTTTTAAGAAAATAATCAAACTCTAACTTTGGCGCTACATAACGAGGAAGCTCGTCCATATCATAATAGCCTAAAGTTTTACATTTAATTTTGTATTCCTTTAAAAAACTTAACATACCGCTCAACCAACTCCTTCGTTTCATCATTATCTGCGCGATAAACAATACCAACAGTTTTGAGCATGTTTAATATTAATAGCTTTAACCTCTCTATTTGGCGATCCTTTTCGCTGAAAAGAGATGTCGGATAGCTTGCGTTTTATATTATCCATTACTCCCATTGAAATCGAAGGTCAAAAATAACATTAGTTTTCGATATATACTAAGGATTAAAAGGGATTATTAATAGGTTATTAACACACATTTGAAGAAGCCTTTTTATTCTATGAAATCATCTGAATAAACTCTTCTTCTGAAACTAACTGAACACCAAGTTTTTCAGCCTTCTCTAGCTTGCTAGGACCCATTTTTTCACCCGCAATAATAAATGAAGTTTTCTTAGAAATGCTTCCTACATTTTTTCCCCCCCAATCGTTCAATGGTTTTTTTTCAACTCATCTCTTGTAAACCTTTGAAAAACTCCTGAAACAACAATGGATTTACCAGTTAGTATTTTATCAACCGCACTATCCTCATCCAATTCCTTAATGGCAAACTGAACTCCAGCCTGTTTTAATCTACTAATGATCTCTAAATTTTTAACGTCACTAAAAAAATCTTGAACACTTTCAGCAATTTTAATCCCAATTTCATCCACCTCAATCAACTCTTCCAATGTTGCATTGCTCAAGTTGTCAATATTCTTAAAATTTCTCGCTAATGTTTTAGCAACCGTAGAACCTACAAAACGAATACCTATTGCAAACAAAACTTGCTCAAAAGGAACGTTTAGAGAAGCTTGAACACCTTTAATTATATTGTTTACCGATTTATCAGCCATTCTTTCCAAACTCAACATTTTAACTGGATCTAAGGAGTACAAATCAGCAACATCTTTCAATAATCCTGCTTTATAAAATTGCTCAACTGTTTCTCCACCCAACCCATCAATATCCATTGCTTTCCGGGAGATAAAGTGCTCTATCTTCCCTGTTATTTGGGGAAGACAGCCATTTTCATTTAAACAATAATGATTCGCCTCTCCATCTTTTCTGACCAACGCTGCTGAGCACTCAGGACAATTTGAAATATAGCCTATACGCTTTGCATAACTTGGCCTGGCAGCAACATTAACACCAACTACCTTAGGAATAATCTCCCCACCTTTTTCAACAAACACCTCATCCCCTATATGCAAATCAAGTTTTTCAATTTGGTCCTTGTTGTGCAGTGAGGCTCTTTTGACGACTGTTCCCAATAAGGAAACAGGTTCTAAATTCGCAACTGGAGTCACAGCTCCTGTTCTTCCTACCTGATAAGAAACAGAATTCAATACCGTTACCGCTTGTTCTGTTTCAAATTTATAAGCAATTGCCCATCTTGGTGCTTTTGATGTAAACCCTAAACGCTCTTGTTTTTCATAGCTGTTTACCTTAATCACAATTCCATCAACCTCAAAAGGCAATTCTTTTCGCTTTTCATCCCAAAAATTAATAAACTCAATAATGCCTTGAATTGAGTTTGTTTTCTCAATCATTCTTTCGGATTCCAAAGGAACCTTGAATCCCCACTCACCCGCTTTTCTTAGGTTGCCTAAATGTGTTTTTTTCTGGGAGGTCATCCCCCAACATATAATATAAATAACAATCTAGGCCTCTTTTTGCAACAACTTTACTGGATTGCATCTTTAACGTTCCTGAAGCTGTATTTCTGGGATTAGCCATCAAGGCCTCCCCTGCTTTTTTCTTTTTCTTTGTTTAATTTTTCAAAAGCTTCTAAAGGCAAGAAGATTTCACCTCTTATTTCAAACTCCTTTGGGTAATCGCCCTTGAGTTCCAATGGAATGGAACGAATTGTTTTCACATTATTGGTTACATCATCACCTCTAGTCCCATCTCCCCTGGTAACTGCTTGTACCAATTTCCCATCACGATACCTCAAAGCAATTGCGACACCATCATACTTTAGCTCACAAATATATTGCACATCTTCTTCAATTAGCTTTTGAATTCTTTTTTCAAAATCAATTAAATCCTCCTGAGAATAGGAATTGCTCAAAGACAGCATTCGATATTTATGGTTAACGGTTTCAAATTCCTTTGTGATTGTTCCGCCAACTCTTTTGGTAGGCGAATGTTCATCAATAAACTCAGGAAATTGCTCTTCTAACTGCATTAACTCTTTGAGCATTATGTCAAACTGATAATCCGTAATGGTTGGCTGCGACAAAACATAATAATTGTAATTATGCTTGTGTAATTCTTTACTTAATTTTTCAATTTTTATTTGCGCAGTCGACTTATCCATGGAATGGTATTTGTAGGTGAAAAAATACAAAGGAGGTTTTAGCAAAAAAACAGATTCAAGAATTTGTTTTGAACAAATTAACTTATTTTAAAAATTCTTTGCGAACCTTTTTGAGTCAATATTTGTAAACCTATGAAAGTATAAATTTTGGAAAGTAAAGAAACAATAGTAAAAAACTGGCTCCCCAGATACACAGGGATGCGACTAAAAGATTTTGGAAAACACATCTTGTTGACCAATTTCAAAGAGTATATGAACCATTTCTGCCAAATGACTGGTGCAGAAGTGATGGACAAGACCAAAGGAATGACTGCAGCCACACATGATGGAATCACTATGATCAACTTCGGGATGGGAAGTCCAAACGCTGCAACAGTAATGGACTTACTCACAGCTATCGACCCTGATGCAGTATTGTTTTTTAGGAAAATGCGGTGGTTTGAAGCGAAAAAACAAAATTGGAGATTTAATATTGCCCATTGCAGCTATACGAGGTGAAGGTACATCAGATGATTACTTACCTCCTGAGGTTCCTGCAATGCCCGCTTTTAGCTTACAAAGAGCTGTTTCTTCTACAATACGAGCTTATGATTTGGATTATTGGACAGGAACCTGTTATACTACCAACCGAAGAGTATGGGAACACGATGAAAAATTTAAAAATTATTTAAGAGAAACCCGAGCAATGGCAATTGACATGGAAACAGCCACTGTTTTTGCAACTGGTTTTTACAACGAAATCCCAACTGGTGCTCTCTTGCTAGTAAGTGACCAACCCATGGTTCCTGATGGTGTAAAAACGTCGAAATCAGACAAAAAAGTTTCAGACAACTTTGTTGAAACGCACATAAAAATTGGTATTGACGCCTTAAAAGAAATCAAATACAATCGATTATCGGTAAAACATCTAAAATTTGGATAGCCAGCATCTTATCCAAGACGTTTCTCAACTGTATTAAAAAAAAACTCAGAACAATGCCTTATAACCAGTAAGATAAAAAGGTATGCTCTGAGTTCAGGTAATTCGAGAATAAAGAACGTATAAATCAAAAGCTCAAACAAAACAAAAATTATTTTGTTACAGTTCTCCTAAATAAATTTTTTATCTATTTTTATCCCCATATAAAAATAATTTTTTGGCATGGGCTTTGTTATACCCTTATCAGAATTTAAAAACACAAAAAAATGAAGACTATTTCAAAATCATTATTAGCAGCATTTTTACTTGTTGGATCAATTGCATTAGTAGGATGTAAAGCAAAAAAAGAAGAACCAAAAATTAAAGGAGAAAAAGAAATCACAATGCATTGCTTTGGCACGGATTTCTTTTCAACAAAGAAAAATTTAAGAG
>JBJKXR010000010.1:0-8238 GCA_045561495.1 Flavobacteriales bacterium
ACTTCGAATAGTATAGTAGAGGTATCCATTATATGTTTGTTCATCTTTTATGGTATATCCTCTAGCAGCTGAAGGATTCTTTTTAGCGAAAATCACAAGTTTTTGTCCTGGATGAATATATTTTTTACTCGATAGGTTATTCCATTCTCTTATGTCAGAAACTCTAACTTTGTAGCGTTGCGCAATTAAACCAACACTCTCGCCGTTTCGAACTCTATGAATAATTTCACTTCGATTGGCATATATGTCTATTGGAGTTTTCTCGACTTTCTTGTCTTTGTAATTGTAAATAATTGTTTCGTTGGCCAAAAAGTCTCCAATAACAGAAACAGGAAGGGTAATCGTATGCCTTGTGGAGTTGCTTTTTTTAATGGGTACATAAGCAATTTTGTATTGAGGGTTTAGAAAAACAATGTCTTTGTAAGGAATACAGAGTACTTGTGCTATCTGATTAAAATGAATGGATTCTCTGATTGTTACAGTGTCTATGTTTCTAATTTCAAATTTTGGTTGTACAGGATATAAGTTGTGATCCGCTGAATGATTTAATAAGTAGGCAACAGCCATAAAAGAAGGGACATAGTTTCTGGTTTCACGGGGCAATCCATATTGAATTGCCCAGAAGTTTTTTTTGCCACCAGTTCTTCTAATTGCTTTGTTTACATTGCCAGGGCCAGCGTTATATGCTGCAAGTGCTAAAAGCCAATCATCATATATGTCATGGAGATATGAAAGGTATTTTACGGCTGCTTTAGTAGATTTAACAGGATCCCTTCTCTCATCAATGTAAGAATTAATTTCTAGTCCTAAATATTTTCCCGTCCGGTACATAAATTGCCACATCCCTACAGCTCCAGCTCTTGACCTCACCGTATTATTTAGTGCTGATTCTACAATCGGAAGGTATTTTAGCTCCAATGGCAAATCTTTTTTTTCAAGTTCTTCTTCAAACATTGGAAAATATAATTCAGCCATACCCATTACTTTGGAGAGCATCTGTCTTCTGTTTGTACCATATAAATCTATGCATCGTTTTACCTTAGAATTGAATGTAAATTCAATAGGAGAAAAAGCATTCATGTCCTGCATTCTTAATTGGAGTATTGAATCAGAATATACGGGTATAGAGTCAAGCGGGAGTTTGTGAATATTTAAGTCACGAATATTATAGGTGATGGGGTGCTCATTAAATATTTGTGCTTCATGCAAACTATCTATGCTTTCTAGAAAAGGATCATCCGCTATTAACCTATTTTTAGAGGCTGAATCTTTTGAATATTGATTAGATGACATAGATATCGTTTCTGATTGAGCAATTGTGCTTAACCCAAAAGCGATTAGTATACTGGTCATCCATCTTTTCATATGATAATTGCTTTGAAAAATATAAAATATTTATTAGGCTATAAAGTTCTTCTTTATTATTGAAGGAAACAAAAAAAGCCCCGCATTTTGCGAGGCCTTTTTTGTTTATAAAAAGTAAAATTATTTTACGATCATTCTTGAAGTAGAAGTTTCTCCGTTTGCCGTCGATTGGACAAAGTAAATTCCTGAATTTAGACCTGAGGTATTAACAGTAATTGAATTATTACTTACTGTTTCGTTGTATACCAAATTTCCAATTGCATCGAATACAGATATGTTTTCTAAAGCATCAGCTTGAACAGTAAAGTTTTCTGTTGATGGGTTAGGAAAAATAGTCAGATTATTCAATGTTACTTTCTCAGTAGATGTTATGATGCTGAAGTTGTTTTGAACCATCAAGGATAGCTTACCGTCTTTAAGAATGGCTATTCTTCCATATTCTGCTGTTTCCCAAAAGTAGAAAGTTTCTGAATATAGTGTTGGAATGTCAAATGTTTCTTCCACTAAAACTGCGTCAAAATTTCCATAAGAGGTCGTAATTGTTCCCTCTGCTATTACAGATCCGCTAATTGTAGCGGGTATGTTTCCAAATCCTGAGGGTATAGATGTTGAGCTGTTCCATGTAGAGGATGAGTTGTGAGCAAATCCTGAAGATGCTGCAGAAGTAAATTCATAATCATCACTAGGTCCTGAAAGAGATGTCATCAATATATCTGAACCAGTTACTTGATAATTAGTTTCTGTAATATTATTGGACACAACACTTACAGTTGAAGTTGTACCAGCAGTAGGAGCACTAACTCTAACCGTATCATTTGTTCCTGAAGTTTCATAAGAAGTGAAATCCCAAGTAGCTCCAGTTCCTGTTTTTGTAAAATCATCGATACTAGTACCTCCTGTAACTTTCATATACCATTCGTTTCCGATGGTTAATTTCATGTCAGGCGCTGTAACTTCAGTCCCTGTTGCATTAACGGCCAATGCACAAATAGTAAGAGTAGAGAGTAATAAGTTTTTCATGTAAATCTGTTTTAAATTTCATTGCTAATTTAAACCATCTTTCATAAATTCCCAATTGCAATAACACTATATAACATGTTTATTGCTTCATTTGCAGAAAAAAGACTTCTTAGTAAATATAAAAAATGCTAAAAAAAGCTATATATAAGGGAGCTAAAATTAATTATTGCCGTAAAGGAAATTCAAAAAGGACAGTAGTCCTTATTCACGGCTTTTTAGAAAGTCATAAGGTTTGGAATGATTACGCTAAAGTATTGGCAAAACACAATACGGTTTATGCAATTGATTTGCCTGGTCATGGTGAAAGTGAAAGTTTAGGGTATATTCATTCCATGGAAGACATGGCTGGGTGTGTGAAGAAAGTACTAGATGATAATAGTAAACGAAAGGCGGTTATTATTGGCCACTCATTAGGCGGTTACGTAGCTTTAGCTTTTGGAGATAAATACCCAGATGCTATCAAAGGGTTGTGTTTGTTTAATTCAACGGCTAAACCAGATACTGAAGAGAAAGTAAAGTTTCGAAATAGAGCTATTCAAGTAGTGAAACGAAATCATGAGATGTTCATAAAAGAAGCAATTCCTAATCTATTTGTAAACAAAAACACGCCTGTTTTACGTGGCGCTATTAGAAGAGTTGTAAATATAGCTTTAAAAACTCCTAAGCAAGGTGTTCTCGCTGCTTTGGAAGGGATGAAAATCCGTCCAGACCGTGAGATTATTCTTCGATTCGCCCCCTATCCAGTTTTATGTGTGGCGGGAAAGAAGGATTTGGTTATTCGTTGGCGAGATTTAAAAGCACAAAGTGAATTGTGCGCAGATGGTTCCTTTCACCTATCTGAAAAAGGAGGTCATATGTGCTTTTATGAAGACAAATATCCTTGCCTAAAGGTTTTAGAAAAGTTTATTATCCGTTGCTATCTGCAGCATAGAAAATAAAAAACTCAAATTATCCAAGCAGATTTTTTACTGCTAAATCAATTTTAGACGAGTCAATTTTTGAGTAATTACCGTCCATTTTATTTTTAATTTGTAAAGTACACAAATTCCCTAATGAACCTTCATGAGTGTGGTTTACCTCTTTGTTCGGTTTAAATTTTCCTTTTTCAATTTCAATACCTACTTGCTTGTAAGCTTCTCGGAACGGAGTTCCTTCTAAAACTCTTCTGTTGACCTCTTCAACACTAAAGAGGTAATCATAAATATCATTATTGAGAATACCTTTCTTAATTGATATATTCGGCACCATTAATAAGGCGATTTCTAAACATGATTTTATTTCTGTGAATGCATAAATGTATTTTTCTTTGAGCAATTGTAAATCTCTAAAATATCCTGAAGTCAAATTGCCTGTAATTGCAGCCAGTTCACCTGGAATGGCTTGTAATTTATTGCACTTCCCTCTCATCAACTCAAAAACATCAGGGTTTTTTTTGTGGGGCATGATGCTTGAACCCGTTGTAAATTCTTCGGGAAGTTCAATAAATCCAAAGTTTTGACTCATGAACAAACAGCAATCAGCAGCAAACTTCATTAAAGTTGTTGCTAAAGCACTAATTGAATAGGCAACCGTTCTTTCTGTTTTCCCACGCGTCATTTGGGCGTATACCACATTATAATGTAAATCTTCAAAACCTAGTAATTCTGTCGTTCTTGTTCGGTTAATAGGAAAGGAAGAACCATACCCTGCTGCTGAACCTAGAGGGTTTTGATTGGTGAATCGGAAGGCAGTGGACAATAAGTCCATGTCATCTGCAAGTGATTCTGCATGAGCACCAAACCACAATCCAAATGATGAAGGCATAGCGACTTGTAAATGCGTATACCCAGGCAGTAATACATCTTTATTTGTCTCACTTTGTTCTTGAAAAGCATCAAATAGCTGTTTAGTAAGAGCGGCTATTTCTATCAATTCATTTCTTCCGTAAAGCTTTAAATCAACTAAAACTTGGTCGTTTCTTGATCGAGCGCTGTGTATTTTTTTTCCTACATCACCAAGTTTATCCGTTAAAATAGATTCTACTTGAGAATGCACATCTTCCATACCTTTTTCAATTTGGAAAGATCCATCCTGAGTTGATGCATAAATTTTGGCCAATTCTTTTTTCAAAGCCGGTAACTCCGATTGGTCCAATAAACCTACTTCCGTAAGCATTGTAATGTGTGCAATATTACCCAATACATCAAAAGGAGCTAAATACATGTCGAGCTCTGTGTCGTTTCCAATAGTAAAGTTTTCTATTGCTTTGTCAACGTTAAATCCTTTATCCCAAAGTTTCATGCCTGTAAATTTGAGTATAAAAGTAAACGATAAACCCTTAAGATGGAACCTTTGGGTTTGTAATTAAAAAATTATTTGATTCTTCTGATTGGAATTAAGGAAGCAGCACACCCAATTCCATTGATTACAAGTAGAATTATAATTACGTCAAAAAAATGAAGTTCAACTGGAAAACAGTCAAAACCACTACTTGTTCCGTAGCCAAAAAAGCAAAATTGGAGCTGGAGTAAAAGTAGGCCTATACCGATAGTGAGCCCGATTAAAGAACCAAAAGCTGATATTAAGAAACCTTCCAGCCAAAAAATTAGTTTTATTTGACTTTGGTTTGCACCCATACTTTTAAGCACAAAAATGTCTTTTTTCTTATCAATAACAAGCATTGTTAATGATCCCATAACATTAAATATTGCTAAAATAATTACTAAGGAAAGAATTAATAGAGTAATCCATTTTTCAGCATTAATTGACTTGAAAAGGAATTCGTTTTGTTCAAATCGTGTTTTTACACTGTATGTATTCCCCAGTAATTCCTGAATATCGGCTTTAACATCTTTAGAATTGGAAAGAGAATCTATTCCAACTTCAATTGCATTAATGGTATTTGGTACGCCAATTAAATTTCTAGCCTGATCAATTGAAACAATAATATACTTACTATTAAAATCAGAATTAATATCAAATATTCCTCTGGGATATGAACTTATCGACTTAAATAAATCTGAAGGTCCACTTGAGTGGCCATTAATATTGGGGATATACATCCTTAAGGGGATATTACTATCTGTGTTTATACCAAGTTTGTAGGCAATATTAATACCTAAAACACTTTCATTTGGCCCACCTACAAATGGTCCATAATGTCCTTCAATAATGGCACTTTCAATATTTGTGATTTTGGAAAAATAATTGGTAACCCCTTTGACGGTTGCTACCTCTTGGTTGTCTCCATATTTTAAAAGAGCGGTTTCTTCTAAAGCATAGGAAATGCCTAAAACGCCGTTTAGTTCCTCTATTTTGTTAATAGGTAGGCTATCTGGATTAAAACGAGTGCCTTTATGGGTTTCAATTTTAATTTCAGGGTCAAAATTAGAATACAAATTTCTTACCGATGACGATAAGCCGTTCATTGCTGACAATATAATAATTAAAGCAGCTGCTACAATTGCAACAACGGAAACTGAAATCCAAGTGATCCAGTTGATTACATTATTTTTCTTTTTTGAAAAAAGGTATCGAAATGCTATGGAAAATGAAAAATTCAAATTATTGTTTTAACAAGTCGTCAATTTTTTCATAATAATCTAATGAATCATCAATGTAAAATTGAAATTCAGGGACTTTTCGCATTTGATGCCGAACTTGCTTTGCTATAATGTTTCGTATTTCTTTTGATCTTTCTTTTACCTCTTGTAATATGCTTTCGGCATCATTCCCCATAATACTGAGATATACTTTAGCATAGGACATATCAGCAGTTATACGAACTGAGGTTACTGTTATAAAGGCACCTTTAAACATAGTTTTTGACTCTCGCTGAAAAAGATTTGCTAAGTCTTGCTTTAGTACTTTAGCTATTTTTTGTTGTCTTCTATTTTCCATAATAATCAAAGGGAAATATTAAGTTAACTTAAAATTAACATCGAAATATTAACTTCGCGGCACAATTCATTGTAAAGCTTGTTTGATTTGCTAAGAATGAATTGTAAACAAAATTAAATTTTTAATTCGTTAGCAGAAATTTTAATAGCATCAATAATTAAGTAATTCAATAATAACATGAAAAAACTCGTTTCGACATTAATGCTCTCTTCAACGCTATTTTTAGCAATGTATACCACAAATACATATGCTCAAGAGGGAAATAACAATCAAGTAGAAAACTCTGAAAATGTTGATGAAGCTAATTCGGTGGATGCTGATTTAGAAGAATCGGTTGAGGTGATGAACGCAGATCTTGACGGAGGCAAAGAGCCTTCATTCACCCAAAAAGTCAAGAAACGATTTATAGAAGGAGGTGTGTTTTTTATGATTTGGGTTTTGGCGTGCTTAATTTTAGGAATTGCAACGGCCATAGAGCGAATTATCTATTTGAGTCTGTCCAATGTGAATACAAAGAAAGTTTTACAACAAGTAGAAGAGGCTTTAAACTCAGAAGGTGTTGAGGGTGCTATGGAAGTGTGCAGAAACACCAGAGGACCAGTTGGAGCAATTTTTTACGATGGACTAGTAAGGTCAAATGAAGGTATTGAACAGGTTGAAAAGGCTGTGATTGCAGGAGGGTCGGTTCAAATGGGACTAATGGAGAAGGGTGTTTCTTGGATTTCATTATTCATTGCTTTAGCGCCTATGTTGGGGTTTTTAGGAACAGTTTTAGGTATGATTGGGGCGTTTGACTCTATTGCAGAAGCAGGTGGGATTGAAGCGTCAGCAATGGCAGGAGATATAAAAATGGCTTTAATAACTACAGTGGCAGGTTTGATTGTTGCGATTATTTTGCAAGTGTTTTACAACATTGTAGTTGCAAAAATTGATAATTTGGTCAACCAAATGGAGGATGCTTCAAATGCATTTGTTAAAATTGTTCAAAATAAAATTGGATCGGTTGCTTAACGTTAAATTTTTCAAAGGATGAAATTAGGTTTACTTATAGGAAAGTGGGGATTGATATTAATCATTTGGATATTGATTCTTTTGACATTAAAAGGAGGAATTGATGAAATGACATTAATTCAATTTTCTATTGGTCTATTATATGCAATATCTACTGTAACTGTTGCATTTGCTGTGTTTAATTTTGCAGAGAACCCTCGGGCAGGAATGAAATTTATAATCAGTGCATTATCTCTAGGGTTAATCTTTTTAATCGGTTATAACGTTTCATCGGATTCGATAGATCAGGAAGGAAATTTGATTGAAGGAAGTAAACTCTCAGAAGGTGGGATATATTCTTTATATGTGGTCACAATTATTGCTGTTCTTCTGATTGTAGCTACAGAGGTAAAAAGAGCTTTAAAATTATAATATGCCTAAAAGAAAAGCGCCGGAAGTAAATGCAGGTTCGATGGCTGATATAGCCTTCCTTTTGCTTATTTTTTTCTTGGTTACTTCAGAAATGAGTAAAGAGTCGGGTATGTTTCAGCTACTTCCAGAAAAGGTGGAGGGTCCTCCTCCAGAGCCGGTAAATAAGCGCAATGTAATTGAGGTGTTGGTGAACAACAACAACTTGATTTTGTTTGAGGGGAAACTTGTCAAAATGGAAGAGATACCCACTTTGGTAAAGGAGATGATTTTGAATTCCTCTAATAGAAACGATTGGCCAGTAAGTAGGGCAGTAACTGAGGAAGAACTTCAAGTTAGAATTAATACAAACAAAAAAGCATTGGAAGAGGCTGACGAAACTAAGGAAGCTTCTGCGAAAAGAAAATTAAGGAAATCAGAATTAAGGTTAAAGGCCTTGCAAGTTTTTGGGGATAATTTTAGAAAATCAGAACATGTTGTGAATATGCAGGCTACTCAAGGAGCTGAATATGATACGTACATCCTTCTTAAGGATCATTTAAAGCAAGCTTATAC
>JBJKXR010000011.1:0-7893 GCA_045561495.1 Flavobacteriales bacterium
ACTGGCTTTTTTGTTCCTCCGTACGGGATGTTTGGCTTCTTTGGAAGCCATGATGCATAAACGCATCATACTTGATGTCCGAAAGGACATCCTCCTCTAAATATCATTTCTGTCGGGTAATCTAAAAGTAATTTTTTATTACTTATTTAAGGGCTGTTTTTAAACGGAGATCAATATTGTTCTATTTATTTTATTAAAAGTGCTTATAACCTATAAAACACCTGTCTATAAAAGTGTTAAAGTTAATTTAAAGTTACTGAAAGTTAACAATAAATTAACACATGTGTAACCTATTTGTTTTGATAAAGTATATTAATTAAGGGTTTGTGGGTTTTTGAGTAAATCAGGAATGTAACAAAAACCACTTTGAAACGTACTATAAGAACCCCTATGTTAATTTATTATTAATTAAAAGAAGGCTACTATGAAGCAGTTGAAATGCATATTTACTGTATTTGTTTTTGTTGTTTTGATGTTTGGGTGTAAAAAAGAAAACCAAGAAAATCACGTATATGATTACGAACAAGGAGATTTAACTATTGCTTTAGAAGAGGTTAATGGCGAAATATTTGTGTTTGTTGAGGGTGATGTTACAACCGAATTTAATATGACCTCTGAGAAAAAATGGGTGCTTAGTGGCGCTGTAAATGTTGTTGGTAAGGGGCATTTGATTATACAAGCAGGAACAGAGGTTTTTGGTAACGTTTCAACTGAGCCATCTTATTTGTCTGTTAAAGATAATGGTAGATTGTCAGCAATAGGAACGCCTGAGGAAAATATTGTTTTTACATCTATAAATAAAAAAGTGGGTGTGCCCTCTCAACAAGACTGGGGAGGTGTGTTTATGGATGGAGAGAAGCCTGTTGATGTGTCAGGTAATACTCATCAAGTAGATAGTTTTGAGGTTTATATTGAGGAAGATGGTTCTGGTTCTTTGGAGCACGTGTCTATTCAATATGCCGAAAAAAGTATTTCAATTAGTAATTAGTTTTTACGTTTTAATATTGTTCTAAGTAAAGCTACAGCCAAAAGTTGTAGCTTTATTTTTTTGACTTTTATGTCAAAAGCTTTAGCTTAAGTCCGATATTTTCTCCATTCTTTTTGTTATTTTAGCGTGCTTAAATTAGTAGTTAAAATCCTTATTTTGAATCACCTTTTTAAGGGTTAAATAAATTTAAGAAGAGTTAAATAGCATTTTTACAAAACATTATTCTAGTAATTTTAGAACATGGAGAAGAAATATTCTTTTATCAACAACATAACAGGTTGGGCTGTTTTGATTTTCTCAACTATTATTTATGTTTTAACCATTGAGTCCACAGCTAGTTTCTGGGATTGTGGTGAGTTTATTGCATCAGCAACCAAGCTTCAAGTTGGCCATCCTCCAGGTGCTCCATTGTGGAGTATGAAGGCAAGAATGTTCGCTGTTTTAGCAGAAACATTTACGGGCAGTACAGAATACATAGCTTTTGCTGTTAATGTTTTCTCAGCTCTTTGTTCGTCATTTAGTATTTTATTTCTGTTTTGGAGTATAACTGCACTGGCAAAAAAAATAACACTTAGATCTGGCGAATTGACTTCAGCACATACTTGGGGTATTATGTTTAGTGGTTTAATTGGAGCTTTAGCCTTTACTTTTTCTGATTCTTTCTGGTTCTCAGCCGTTGAAGCAGAGGTATATGCTGCCTCATCACTATATACTGCAGCTGTATTTTGGTTGGCTTTAAAATGGGATGCGAATGCTTCTAAAGCTAATGCGGATAGATATCTGATACTAATTGCCTATTTAATGGGATTGTCAATAGGTGTTCATATTTTGAACTTATTGGTTATTCCTGCGATTGTATATATCTATTACTTCAATAAAAAGAAAGCTACTGTTCCCGGTTTTTTTATTACTGGAGTAGTAGGGGTTCTAATTTTAGGTGTTATTCAGCAAGTTGTTATATCTTATTCCGTTGAGTTTGCTACTAAATTTGAGTTGTATTTCGTCAATGAAAAAGGATTGGGCTTTGATGCAGGAATGTGGATTTATTTTCTTCTGATAGGTATATTTCTTGTTGGTGGAATAATTCTAACAAAAAAGAAAGGGTTTCCTCAGTTACAAAAGGCTTTTTTATGTGTTATGGTTATTTTAATTGGGTATTCATCTTTTGCAATGATTGTAATTCGGTCTGCCGCGAATCCTCCTATGGATGAAAATAACCCAGAGAATATTTTGACCTTATTGCCTTATTTAAATCGAGAGCAATATGGAGATAGACCTTTACTATTTGGTCAAACTTTTGAAAGTTATTTGGATGCTGAGAATTCTTACAAAGATGGGAGTCCTGTTTATTACAGACCCAATCAAACTAAGGTGGGTTATTTAACAAAAATAAAAGTAGAAAACAGAAAAGAAAAGTGGGTTGTAGTTGAAGAAAGTAATCTATACAAACTTTTAAAAAAGGGGGATGTAATTAAAACAATTAATGGTCAGAAAATTAAACCTCAATCTGTAAAGAAAAGGCTCGACATTATTGAGTTAGGTTCATTTCAAAATGAAAATGATTTAGAAATCGAATTTGAGCGAAAAGGAGTAAGTATAACCAAAGAAATTAATCTTGCCCAATATTTTGTAGCTGATAACAGGAAGAGAAGTATACCCAACTATAATAAGAGAACATGTATGTATTTCCCAAGAATGTACAGCACTCAAGGACATCATGTAAATGCCTATAAAGCTTGGTCAAATTATGATCAAGATCCTGAAAGAGATATGAAAGAAAGGGTAATTACGATCAAGCAGAGGTCAGGTGGTCGAAAACCTTTACTTGTTCCTTCTCAAGCAGAAAATTTAACTTTTTTTGTTAATTATCAATTCAATTTCATGTACTGGCGCTATTTTATGTGGAATTTTACAGGACGTCAAAATGATATTCAAGGTCATGGTATTGCGCGCGCTGGGGATGCTGTTTTAAAAGGGAATTGGTTGAGTGGTATTCCATTTATTGATAACGCTCATTTGGGCGATCAGTCATCATTACCTGAGTCACTAAAAGACAACCCGGGAAGAAATGAATATTATTTTCTCCCTCTTATTTTGGGAATAATTGGAATGATATTTCATTTCGTAAGACATAGAGAAGATGCGTGGATTGTTCTCTTACTTTTCTTAATGACGGGATTTGCGATTATTTTATATTTAAATCAAACTCCATTTCAGCCGCGTGAGCGTGATTATGCTTACGCTGGTTCTTTTTATGCATTTGCTATATGGATTGGTTTGGGAGTTCAAGCTCTATATTCTTATATGCTCGGCACGAACAAAACCGAGGAAGAAATAACTGAGGAAAAAGGAAAAAAAGGCCTTGAGGCAAAATTATTATCAATGGGTGTTTATGAAATATCGATAGTTTCATTGGTGTTTTTAATAATTGGTGTTTTTACATTTTTAATCATAGAGAGTGCTAAGCCTTTTGGTTTGTCTTGTGTTTATATAGGTCTAGTTATTTTGGCATATGTATTAATTTCAACTTTTTTAGGAAAGCTCATAAAAAACAATAAAGGCAAGGCTGGCTTTGCTTTATTATTAACCTTTTTCGTGCCCGTCATAATGGCTTTCGAAGGTTGGGATGATCACGATAGAAGTGATAAGTATACCGCTCGTGATTTTGCTAAAAATTATTTAGACAGTTGTGAAAAGAACGCTATTATTTTCACAAACGGAGATAATGATACTTTCCCTTTATGGTATGTTCAGGAGGTTGAAGGGTATAGAACAGATGTTCGAGTAATTAATTTGAGCCTATTAAATACGGATTGGTACATTGATCAAGCTAAGAGAGCAGCTTATGATGGAAAACCTGTTCCATTTTCATTAACTCAAGATCAATATCGAAGAGGAACAAGGGATTATGTTTTTATTAAAGAAGAATGGGCGAATGCATATCACGATCTTAAGAAAGTTATGGAATTTGTAAAATCTGATCATAATTCAACAAAAATACCCGTCAGTTCAGGTGAAAGGATGGATTATTTACCAACAGATAAGTTTTATATACCAGTGGATTCCTCAACAGTTATAGAAAACGGAACTGTTCCCTTTGAGTTTGCAGAACAAATACCAAGAAGAATGGAATGGAAAATTAAAAAGGGTGCTGTTTTAAAATCAAAGCTGATGATTCTAGATTTACTTGCCAACAATAACTGGAATCGACCTGTATACTTTGCAATTACGGTGGGTAACGATCATTACATGAATTTAGAAGATTATTTTCAGTTAGAAGGGTTGGCATATCGAGTAACTCCAATAAAACGCGAAAATAAAGAAGGGACGGGTTGGATTAATGTGGAAAAGATGTATGATAATTTAGTGAATAAATTTCAGTGGGGTAACATGCAAAAAGAAGGTGTTTACATGGGAGAGCAAGTTCAAAGAATGAGCACAAATTATAGAAGTAATTTTGCTCGATTGGCAAAACTTCTAAGTGAAGAGGGCGATACTTTAAGAGCAATCAAAACTTTGGATAGATGTATGGAAATAATGCCTCCAAATAAAATTCAAGTTGATTATTTTAGTGTGTACTTAGCAGACGCCTATTACAAGGCAGGAGGTACTGAAAAAGCAAATAATCTTATGAGAATCCTTGTAAATAAATATACTTCAGAAATAGAATGGTATATTAACCAAGAGGATAATATTGCTTTAAAACTAGGTGATGAAGTTAAAAGGTCTTTACAGTATTTAAGGAATATTAAATATTTCCTTAATAGAAACGTTGATTTGGTTCGGTTGAAACGTGGCAATGGCTTGAAAGGTGCTGAAGAATTAGCTCAGGTAATTTTAGATTTTGAAAAAACGAACGTTGACACCATAGATCGGTTTATGAATAAGGTTGAAAAAGCCTCTAAAAGATCTCGTAGATAATACATTATTTCCATGAAATACATCTATAAAACAAGATGGTGGATGAAGTGGTGGTATCCATCGCTTGTTTGGGAGATAAAAACAAAACGCAAGGAGGTTTTTTTAACTTTTGATGATGGGCCAGACCCAGAGGTCACTCCGTGGGTACTGGATCAACTCAAATCTTATGGTGCAAAAGCAACTTTTTTTTGCGTAGGTAAAAACGTTGAAAAATATCCTGAGGTATACAATCGTATATTGCAAGAAGGTCATTCTGTAGGTAATCATACGTACAATCATTTAAATGGATGGGAAACAGATTATGAGAAGTATATCGTAAATGTTAAAAAATGTGGACATGTCTTTGGCTCTCAACTTTTTAGACCTCCTCATGGAAGAATAAATCGAAAACAAATTCAAAAATTAAAGTCTCGGTATAAAATTGTGATGTGGACCCTTCTTAGTGGTGATTTTGATCCGGATATTTCAGCTACAGAATGTTCGTATAATACTGTTCAATATAGCCAGCCAGGAAGTATAATTGTTTTTCATGATAGTAAAAAATGTAAGGAAACTCTTTACAAAGCCCTACCTAAAATATTGAACCATTTTTCAAATACTCAATGGGAGCTAAACGCCATTAAACTGCATCATGTATAAAGTTCTCGATTTATTTTTTAACAACTAGTAAGTTATTCTCGTTTTTCAGAAATCTAAGGGTCAAAAGTTTTATCTTTGCGGCCGAATATTTAATACAGTCACAATGCAAAAACTATCATTTAAAACCACATTAATTGCCATTATTTCATTCGCTTTCGCATTAACTTCATGCAATACATCCTTAGAAGTTGTAAAGAGAAAACATAGAAAAGGGTACCATGTTTCGTTATCAAAAAGCCAAAATCAAAAAGGTCAGGTTTTTAAAACCGCATCAAAAGATTTAGTAGTCAAAAAATTTGCTGAATTAGCCGTTATAGATTCTCCTGCTGTTGATACATCAGATATTGACGAATTACTGCCATTACGTTATAAATCATATTTAGCTGTTGTAGATTCTCCAGATGTTGATACGACTAAGCAGATTAATACAATACCTTTGAAAAGTAAGTTAACGCTTGCTCAAAAATATAAAACAGTCAAAAAAATAAAGAGAAAAGTAAAACAAATCAAACATCAAAATGGTTTAAAAGCTGCCTCGGATGATGATATTGATAGTGATATAATGTTCCTTTTATTGCTCATTCTTGCCATTATTCTTCCGCCTGCATCTGTATATTTAATCAAAGGAAGAGATTCATTTTCATTTAAACTTAACCTTATTCTTTGGCTAATTGGATTTTTAGGTTTAGGATTAGCTGCAATTACTGCAATCAACTTAGTTTGGCTTGCTTATGTCTTGGCTATAGTCCATGCATTATTTGTTTTACTTGGAAATTCAGAATAAAGTAATAAAGCCACAAAAAAAGGGAAGCAAATTTGCTTCCCTTTTTTTGTGGATAAGATAAAGTTATTAAACATAGGTTGACAAACTAGGATTATAATTTCACTTATTTGTCTTAACATTTTTAAGTTCTTCAGGTTTAGCCTCTCTTACGTCTATTACTTCTAAATCAAAAATCAAATCGTAACCAGCTAAAGGATGATTTAAATCAACAACAACATCTTTTTCTTTTATTTCACTAACAAAAGCAAGTACAGGACCGTTTTCTGATTCTAATTGAACTTCCATCCCGATTATTAATTCCTCTCCGTTTTCAGCTCTAAATCCACTTTTTGGTAACGTATACATAGCTTCTTCGTTTCTTTCGCCATATCCATCTTTAGCTGCTATGTTTAGTTGGTTTTTATATCCTAACTCTTTTCCTTCTAATTCGCTTTCTAAACCTGGAATAAGCATTCCAACACCTGGAATAAACTCAATTGGCTCAGCTCCCGCTGAACTATCAATTGTGTCACCTGTTTTGGTGGTAACTGTGTAGTGCAATTTAACCACAGTGTCTTTTTGAATTTTCATATCAATATATTTCAAACAAAGGTAGAACTTAATACCCTGCAATAGTTATTTTTAACTTATTTATTAGTTTATCAGTTTACGTCAGGCTTCATTTTACTCAAGAATCAAATTGGTTCTGATTTTTTGACGTAGTTTTAGATTTGTACAATTTTTGATTGTTAAAAATATGAATCGGATAATTATAGTAGTATTTCTGCTAAATAGTATGTGCTCTTTTGCAAAAATCACAACGCTGGAGCCATCATCAGATGTTTTTAGATATGTAGGTAGGTTTGATTTGAGTACTTTAAAAAAAGTAAAATTTGCTCATTCAGGCAATCAAATTGAATTTCAATTTAAAGGAGATTACTTTCAAATAGGTTTGAGTGATATTACTTCTGGAGGAGAAGAAAACAAAAACTTTTTTAGTGTTATTATTAACGGTGATGTTAAACAGATAATTGAAGGTACTCCCAATTTGAAATATCATAAAATTGAAGTGAATTCTCCTGATTCTTTTTCCAGCATTGAAATTTTTAAGAGAACAGAAGCGATGTGTGCTGTTGCTGTTTTTCATGGGATTAAGTTTGATAAAGGTGAATTTCTAAAACAAGCTTCAAAAAAAAGGCGAATTGAATGGATTGGTGATTCTTTTCTAGTTGGATATGGCAATCTCGTTTCTATTGAATCACCCCCTTTAGGAAATCCTAATACTGGTTTTCACTCGATAAATCAAGATGGCTATTTAGCATTTGGGGCAATTACATCACGATTTTTAAGAGCTGATTTTTCCTGTGTAGGTTTTTCCGGTAAGGGAGTTTACAGAAATTTTGATAAATCAGAGGAAGAAACTTTACCAAAAATATATTCTATACTATACCCGAATGAAGGACAGGAAAAAGAGTATGATTTTTCCTTTAACCCCCATTTAATTGTGCTAAAAATTGGAACAAACGATTTTGGGCCAGAAATGAATGTTCCTCCTGATATGACTGATTCTTTACGTTTTGTA
>JBJKXR010000012.1:0-45014 GCA_045561495.1 Flavobacteriales bacterium
TTTTTCTAGTTCTTTGGCAATAAAAAAAAATGGAGTTTTCCACACCACCTATTGTTGGATAGAAGTATTGACTTGCTAGAAGTATCATTTATAAGCTTCTTAGTTTTTTTAAAAAAATCGTTATGAATACACTTAAGGTAGATAATGAAAAACCAACAAAACCAAACACTAGTATTGTAAGCGTTAGTGATCGGTTTATCTTCTCCAATGGATAGCTTGCATAATCAACAACTGAGATAATCGGTTTTTGGTCCATTATTTTGAAATTCACGATCTCCAATTGACTTATTATGTTGCTATATATCTCTGTTAGAATTTGAAGTTGTTGGGTTAGTTTTTGACGTTCAATAAACGTTTTACTCCTTATAGATCCGTAGTTTTTATCAAGTTGATTTTCTAGCTTAAGTTCTGTCTTTTTTATTTCAACCTGAATAGAATCAGCTTTGTTTTGAAGAATATTACTGGTTTTTTCGTTATTTCCTCTTTCGATTCTTTTAAAGAAAGATAGGGCCTTATTAAGTAGTATCTTGTTTATATTATAGGAGATTTCTTTGTTTTTTGTTGTTACGGTAAAAATAATAAGTTCATCTTTGTTTTGAGTAAGATTTAGTTTGTTGATTAATTCTTTATAGACTTTATTTTGTTTAGACTCGGATTCAGCTTTAGGAAGTGTATATATATTTGTGTCATTTTTAGGATTGAAAAAACTGTTATAAAGATGGTTTAGCATATAATCTTCCTGATTCTTCAAAACAACCTTAGTAGCAAAACACTCTCGGATTGTTTTCTTAGAAAAAATAACACTTCTTATTTTTCCAATGGTCACTTCGTTTGAACCTCCAATTCCAATATTAGCGACAAGATTAAGTAGTTTTGATTGTTGCTGTCCGTTTAGGAACATGGTTGATTTCGCCATGTACTTCTCGTTGGGTTTTAAGAGTACACCTGAAATAACAAAAACGAGGGATACAATAGTAATTAAAAAGATGTTCCTTCTAATTACTTTAAGACTAGTGATTACACGGTCTAAAATGGTTTTATATGTTTGAAGTTTTTCTGTCAATTGCCAAAAGCATTGTTAGCAAGAATTAATAAGGTGAGGATTCCTGTAGTTTTAAGCGTTACATTTTCAATCATTTGGTTCCAGTCAACAGTAGCACCCTTTTTTTCTTTTTTATTCTTTGTTTTTTTGTGTTGAACAATAATTTCATCACCTGCATCAATTTTGGGTTTAACAAGTCCTCTTAGAACGCTTTCTTTTACCATGCCATTAGAGCTGATAACGAATACATTACGTCTCTTTGCATTTTCGTCGTAGCCACCCCCGTATTTTTTAATGTAAAATTGAGCTCTCCTGTTTTTATGAAGAGGGGAGTTAACTATGTTTTTATCTTGGTTTATGTTTTTGTAGCCAATTGCCCCAGAGATTGAAACGATGTTGGTGTTTTTAGGAATCGTTATAATGTCTCCAGGCTTTAAAATATAATCAAAATTTGAGTTTGGTTTATTTAAAGTGTGCTCTAAGTCCATAAGTAATAACCCTAAATTATTTTCTGTCCGGTTTAGCTTTGCTCCCTTTAAAAAAGCCCAGTCAGTAAGCCCTCCCGCTCTTTTGATTAGATCGCTTAATTTGTCTTCATGGCCACTTAATGAGTATTCACCCGGGTATTTAACTTCTCCATTAATTGTAATGGTTTTTTGATACTGGAATTGGGGAAGCTTTCTTATATTAACTATATCATTAGCTGAAAGTTTAAAATATTTGTCGTTAGGGTAAGTTAGATTTATTATTTCAACATATGACATAGAACTATCATTTTTTTTAAAATGGAGTCGCTCTACCTCAATTTTTTCTTTGTCGGCCTCTTTTTTAAAGCCATGGAGTTCAAGTATTAAGTCATTTAATATCATCCCTTTATAAAACTTAATATAACCTGTGTTTTTTAAGGCTCCCGTCCCTCTAACGCTATCTGTATTGTTAAAGCTCATTTTGTCTAGCACTTTTAAAATATCAAATTCATTAAGAATTAAATTACTTGGATTGTCTTGAGCATTTAAAGCCTTTGTTAAATCAATTTGAATAATTGTTTCAACGAGGTCTTGATTTAATCTGATTAATTGAGCTTGGCTCAGTAGTGATGTTCTGTTAACACCATTGGCCATATTTACAAGGTCAGAGATTTTCATGCCTTTTGTAAACTTGTATTTCCCAGGAACATTAACCGCTCCTTCAATTTCGACCATACCATAAACAAGTTCGGAGATTTTAAGAACAGAAAGAATGTCACCATCACTTAGTGTTAATTTCTGCTTCTTAAGGTCTGAAATGCTAAAAGAGTTGAAAACACGTTTGTTATTTTTTACTCCAATAATGCTAATAGCTTCTTTGTTTGCATATGCAGAAAATCCACCACAATATTTAATAATAGAGCTTACGCTTTCATTTTTTTTGATTTCGAACAATCCCGGGTTCTTAAACTCCCCACTTACTTTTACAATGCCTTGTTGACCATTCACTACTATAAAATCACCATCTTGAAGGAATGCGGTTGAGAATTGAGAAGGCGCCATTAAAAACTCATATAAATCTATTGTATGTATTGTTTTTCCGTTCCTTTTTATTTGTATGTTTCTAACAGAACCTTTGTCAGTAATTCCTTTTGCTAAAGAAAGAAGATTAAAGGCTGAATTTACGCTTGGTACGCTGTAAGTCCCTGGCCTATTTACATTTCCTACAATATTAACAGTGATAACTTTTGAAAAAGTAAGATTAATGGCAATCTTTGAGGAACCAAGATTGTAAACCTTGCTAAATCTTGATTTTATTATTTGTTTAGCTTGTGAAAAAGTTTTTCCTTTTAAATTGATTCGCCCAACTAAACTAGGAGTAATATTACCATATGAATCTAGTGTGTATTCATTACTAAATTCTGACGAACCCCAAATAGTTACACTAATTCTATCGCCAGTTCCAAGCAAATAATTTGGAGAGGGAATTATTCTGTCACTATTTTCTTTTAGGTTAAAATATCCTGACTGAAGAACAGAGTGACCATAGACTAAAGAATCATTTAGATATACTTCTTTTTCATCTTTGACAATAGGCTGTGTAACTGGTGTTTCATTTTCCACAGGCTGTTTAGGTTCTTCTAAACTATTTTTTTCTTTATCTAATGAGTTATTTTGAGGGGATGAGTTTTCAAAAAATTCACGTTTAATATTTTTAATTTCTGTTTCTGAAACGCCAAGTTTCCTTAAATCTTCCTCAGATTTTATACCAGAATCACTTAATTGACTAATGGAAACCTGACCAATTGACGATAAGGCAAGACAGGCGAAAAATATGATTAGGCTAATTCTGAAATTAGACATACTTTATCTTTTTTGTAGTAAAGATAATTTAATCTTTTAATTTAAATTATTATTGGCCTAATCTTCATGTTTTTTTAATTTAAAAATATTCTATTTAATTAGTGTCAGTTGTTAATTTGATAAGTCACCTTTAATAGGTAGTTTTATAACTGATGGAAAATATTTTTGAATCTTCTTTTCTTGATAGTATAAATCTTAAAAAAGAAATTTTAAGTAATCAAGATTTAAAACAAGTAGTTGTTGAGGTCGCTTCTGAGTTTGTTAAAGCCTATAAAAATGGAAACAAAACCCGGTTTTGCGGAAACGGGGGTAGCGCGGCTGATGCTCAGCATATTTCTGCAGAGTTAAGTGGAAAGTTTTATTTTAATCGACCACCTTTAGACTCTGAAGCGCTTCATGTTAATGGTTCTTTTATTACTGCCGTTGCTAATGATTATTCTTTTGATGTTGTGTATGAGCGAATGGTGGAGG
Organism: Flavobacteriales bacterium; assembly: GCA_045561495.1. Taxonomy (GTDB): domain Bacteria; phylum Bacteroidota; class Bacteroidia; order Flavobacteriales_C. The sequence goes on from JBJKXR010000012.1 coordinate 3,844, forward strand.
CTCAGGGTAAAAAGGGGGATGTTTTTGTCGGAATTTCTACTTCTGGTAACTCCGCGAACGTTGTGCTAGCCATGAAAAAAGCGAGAGAAATTGGTATGAAGACGGTTGGCTTTACAGGAAGTGAAGGAGGTAGAATAGCTGATTTTGCTGATTATTTAATTGCTATTCCCTCAAATGACACCCCTCGTATTCAAGAGGTTCATATTCTTGTTGGGCATATTATTTGTCAAATAGTTGAGCATGAGCTTTTCGAAAATCTTAGGCAGTAAAATCTTGAATAAATACATGGGTTAATCATACCTCTAAAAGTAAACAAGAACACTTTTGATATTTAATTCGTAGGCTATTGTGTGAAATTTCACCAAAAAGGTATAGCCAATTAAGAAAATAGATTACGATATTATATTTGTTGGGTGGGGTGCAAGCGCATGTATCCTTCTTGTTGAGATGGACAATAAAAATTTATTAGAAGGAAAAAAAGTACTTTTAATTGATCCTGACGACAAAAAAGAAAATGATAAAACATTTTGCTTCTGGGCTAAAGAAGAGGACGAAATATACAAAGCATATAAAAATATAATTTCAACAAGTTGGGGCAATATTCGTATAAATAATGAATTGGCCCAGCCCATTTTTCCATTAAGATATTATCATATTAATAGCATAGATCTATATAATTTTTCTCGTGAAATCATTTCTAAATATTCTATAACACGTCTTAAAGGTTTAGTAATGAATATTAAGGAAGATAGTGTTCTTAATGTTCAACTAGAGAGTCAAGGTTATACCACCAAATATGTTTTTGATAGCCGACCAACTAAATTAAAACAAAAAAAAGAGGGCGAGTTTTATATCTCCCAATCATTTTATGGTTTCAAAATTGAATTGCAAGAGCAAGGTTTTGAGGATAATGTTTATCGTATGATGGATTTTAGAGTTAGTCAATCTTCAGCCACTCAATTTGTATATATATTGCCATATACCTCAAAAACAGCATTGGTAGAATTAACAAGGTTTGGAAAGAATGTACTTCAAATTGACGAAGCTGAAAAAATATTGAATCAATTCATCAAAGAAAACTTTGGGGCATATAAAATAATAGAAAAGGAGAAAGGTGTAATTCCTATGGATCCTGTTTTACCGAAACCAAAAAAGAAAAGCAATTGTATAAATATCGGTACCCGAGCAGGGAACGTGAAGCCAAGCACGGGATATGCGTTTAAGAATATGTATACACAATCAAAGTTTATTTGTAATTCAGATGCATTTAAATTTAACCGCCCTCCTAGAAAAAAACGGTTTCATTTTTACGATCAGTTGCTATTGATTATCCTCACTTTATGGCCACAAAAGGGGAAGCCAATTTTTGAGCAATTATTTAAAACAAAAAGTGCTTTTTTTGTTTTAACCTTTTTGGATGAAAAATCGAATATTTTCGATGAGTTTAAGATGTTTTTTAAATTACAAATTGGGGTTTTTCTCAAAGCCACGTTACATTGGGTGTATTGGAAGTTAAAACCCTACTTTGTTCCTTTATTAATGGTTCTTACCGTGTTTTTGCCTTCGGAAAATAAAGCGGAAAGTGTACTGAATTTAGCGTATTATCAGGTCCTTCTGATGGTTGTTGGGTTGTTGATTATAGGGATACCTCATGGAGCTCTTGACCATTTTACAGAAGCTGTTGATAAGGGAAAAAAAATAACGGTTAAATTTGTTAGTCGTTATTTGGTTCTTATGGTGCCTGTTTTTTTGATATGGGTATGGAATCCTTTTATTGCATTAGTTTTTTTCTTAGTATACTCAGCTTGGCATTTTGGACAAACCGATGTAAATCAATGGGGGATTAAATCAAAAGCAATTGGGTTTTTATGGGGTTGCATTCTTCTTAGTTACCTTTTCATAACCCATCTCGATGAACTTAATATAATACTATCCGCACTTGAAGTTCCTACCTTGGTCAGTTTTCAGGAAATAGATGTTTTGAAAGGGTTAATAATCGGTTTAGGCGTTTCGTTTTCGATTTATTTTCGGAAGTTTCAATGGTTTTTGATTGTGTGCTTCCTATTTGTTTCTCAATTCACAAATTTAATTTTCTCCTTTGGGGTGTATTTTATACTCCATCACAGCAGATTGGGTTGGTTACATCTCAAAGATGAGCTTCAAGTTTCTCACGTGAAGATGTACCTAAAAGCACTGCCTTTTAATATAGGAGCTATTGTGCTATTCGTTTTGTTTTTCACAAATTTTGAGTTAAGTCTTCACGAGAATATAGCGTATTTCTTTATTTTTCTATCGTGCGTAAGTTTTCCGCATGTTTTGTGTATGCATATTTTTTACCAAAAGTCACGTTGAAATACATGGTGGATTTTAATGAGTATAAAGATTAAGCTTTACTTTGAAATAAGAGTCCCCGTGTTTTTTCCAATCTTTAGAGCATTACATATTCTAACTGAAGATACTCCTCCATTTATGGCATTAAACGCATTAGAAAGTTTTGGAATCATGCCTTCAGATATTATTCCTTCAGATTTTAACTCTTCGAATGATTGAGAATTTATTTTTTCAATCACACTCGATTTATCATTAAAGTCCTTGAGGACACCATCTAATTCGAAACCAAGTATTAATTGAGTGTCTTCTTTTTTAGCCAATGCTTTTGAAACCTCACTAGCAATTGTATCGGCATTTGTATTAAGTATATTGCCGTTTCCATCGTGTGAAAGAGGCGCAATAACAGGAACAATATTGTCCTGAATAAGGTTGATGAGTAAATTTGTGTTAACCTCATCGATATCACCAACCCATCCGAAGTCAATTTTTTCAACAGGGCGTTTATGAGCTGTGATTAAATTTCCATCTGCACCACTTAAACCCAATGCGTTTATTTCTTTAGATTGTAGCCGTGCAACAATTTTTTTATTGGCCAGGCCACCATATACCATGGTTACAATCTCAAGCATTTTTTCGTCAGTAACCCTTCTTCCCTCAACCATTGTTGTTTTATAACCAATATCTTCAGCAAATTTTGTTGCTAATCTTCCCCCTCCGTGAATTAACACCTTCGGGCCTTCAATTTGAGAAAAGGAATCTAAAAAAAGGTTTAAGTTGTCTTCTTGTTCAATAATTCCACCACCAACTTTAATTACTTTAATCATTGTTTATTTTTTAAGAAATTCTTGTAAAATGGTTTGAATTGAAACCACGCGGTTCCCCGCCTGCTCAATTACAATAGAGTTTTCAGAATCAATTACTTCATCGCTTACAACCACATTGCGTCTTACGGGCAAACAATGCATAAATTTGGCATTGTTGGTAACCGACATTTTATCGGAATTTACGCACCAAGAAAGGTCGGAGTTTAAAATTTGACCATATTCAGTATATGAACTCCAGTTTTTTGCATAGATAAAATCAGCACCTTCAAAAGCCTTTTTTTGATCGTACTCAGTAGTAATTCCATTACTAAATTTAGGAGCCAATTCATACCCTTTTGGATGTGTAACAACAAGTTCGACATCAGCTTCTTTCATCCATTCTATAAATGAATTCGCCACAGCTTGAGGCAAAGCTCTTGGATGCGGAGCCCAGGTAAGAACAACCTTTGGTCTCGGTTTTGTTTTGTTGGTTTCAATAGTTATTAAATCGGCAAAAGACTGCAAAGGGTGAAGGGTACTTGATTCTAAATTAATAATTGGTACAGTTGCATGCTTCATAAAGTTTTGAAGTACTTCTTCGCTGTAATCAAGCGCACAATCCTTAAGAGAGGCAAAGCAACGAATTCCAATCACATCAACATATTCGCTTATTACGGCAGCCGCTTCTTTTATATGTTCCGCGGTTCCTTGATTCATTACAACACCATCTTTGGACTCCAGCTCCCATCCATCTGAACCTATATTTAGAACAATTACATCCATCCCTAAATTATAGGCTGCCTTTTGAGATGAAATTCTTGTTCTTAAACTCGAGTTGTAGAAAATTAAGCCCAATGTCTTGTTTCTACCCAATTCTTTGTTCGCGATAGGATTAGCTTTTACCTCTAAAGCATTTGCTAAAAGTTCGTTAATGGCTTTTACATCTTTTATTGAAAAAAAATTTTCCATGCGACTAAAATTTGTGCTGAGTAAGCAAAGGTAACATTATTTAAAAACTTAACTTCTTTTAACCTAATGTTTGCCAGCACAGATATGGCTTGAAATTGAAAAACAGTACATTTGTGGAATGGGAAGATTAAGGCAGCTTCTTAAATACTTGAGTGATTACAAAGGATATTTCACTCTAAACGTAGTGTTTAATTTAGTTGGGGTAGCGTTTACTTTGATTGGTATTAGTAGTATGATGCCACTAATAGAGTTGCTTTTTATAGCCAACAAAGAATCCATTAATGAGTTTTTACAACCCAACCCTCACAATGATTTTTCACGAAAATACTTAGAATATGAAGTGAACCATTGGTTTGCTAATTCTATATTTAATAATTCTATAAAAGAATTCTCATCATTTAGCGAAGAAGAATTTATTGAAGGTAAGAAAAGAACATTGTTTATTGTTTGTTTGTTCATAGCCATATCCTTCTTTTTTAAAAATTTGTTTTTGTATCTGGCCACATTCTTTTTAGCCCCTGTTCGAAATGGAATTATTGCTGATTTGAGAAATGATGTTTATCAAAAAATGCTCAATTTACCTGTTTCCTATTATAGTGATGAAAAAAAGGGAGATTTAATGAGTAAAATGTCCAATGATGTTATGCAGGTTGAATCTGGAATGATTGCTTTTCAAAGATTTTTAAGAGAACCTATTCAGGTAATTGTTTTTTTAGTTGGTTTGTTTTTTATTAGTTGGAAACTCACTTTGGTAGTGCTTCTTTTATTGCCTTTATCAGCTTTGTTTGTGTCTATAATTGGAAAGGGATTAAAGCGAACTTCTAAAAAAGCCCAGGGTCAATTAGGACAGGTGTTGTCAGTTGTTGAGGAAACCCTAACTGCAATAAAATTAATCAAAGGTTTTGCAGCAGAACGAACATTTTTAAAATCGTTTAAAAAGTACAATAAACGATTTTACGATTTAAGAAATCGTCAAATCAGAAAAAGTTCAGCGTCATCGCCAATTAGTGAAACGGTTGGTATTGCTGTTTTTGCTGTTGTAATGTGGATTGGGGGTAATATTGTTTTTGACGAAAATGCCGGGTTGAGAGGTGCTACACTAATTACTTTTTTGATGTATATGTGGGGATTGCTTTCGCCTATTAAAGCTGTGATTGGAGCAATAAATAACCTGCAGGTTTCAATGGTTTCAATGGATAGGCTAGATGATATCCTGAAGGCCGATGAAAAAAGTGAGCGTTTCGGAGGTGTGAAAATAAGTTCATTTAACAAGGAAATCAAGTTAAATAATGTTCGATTTAAGTACGAAGATGAAGAAGTTATTAAAGGGGTTGATTTGACCATTCCAAAAGGAAAAACAATTGCACTGGTGGGTCATTCAGGAAGTGGAAAATCAACGTTAGCTGATCTGGTCCCAAGATTTTATAGTGTTTCAGAGGGTTCAATATTAATTGACGACCAAAACATAAATGAGGTTGATGTTCAGTCTCTTAGAAAATTAACCGGAATTGTAACACAAGATTCCATTTTGTTTAACGATTCAGTTCGAAATAATTTATCCCTTGGAGTTGAAGGTTTAACAGATGACCAATTTACTCAAGCTTTAACTATTGCAAACGCTAAAGAATTTGTGATGCAATTGGAAAGCGGTATAGATACAATAATTGGAGAAGGAGGGGGTAAGTTAAGTGGAGGACAGCGTCAGCGACTATGCATTGCTAGGGCTGTGCTTCAAAATCCACCTTTGTTAATTTTAGATGAAGCAACATCAGCATTAGATACTCAGTCAGAAAAATTAGTCCAAGAAGCATTAGAAAAAGTGATGGATGGACGAACTGCACTTGTTATTGCTCATCGATTAAGCACGATTAAAAACGCGGATATAATTGTGGTAATGGATGACGGTAAAATTATAGAGCAAGGTTCACACAATGAATTGTATGCCGAAAAAGGGCATTATTATAATTTGTGCACTATGCAGGAATTGAATTAATGAATAGTTCAAATTTTAGGTATAGCTTCAATTAAACTTCTCGTGTATTCAGTTTGAGGGTCTTTGTAAATTTCATCACATTCTCCATACCGTTCAATTTTCCCCTGTTTATTCATAACAACCATTCTATCGCACATATATTTAATCACGGATAAATCATGAGATATAAATATGTAGGTTAGTCCAAAGTCTTTTTTAAGGTCGTTTAACAAGTTTAAAACTTGTGCCTGAACAGAAACATCAAGTGCTGAAACACTTTCATCGCAAATTATAAATTTTGGTTCCATAGCTAGAGTTCTTGCGATGCAAACTCTTTGTCTTTGGCCACCACTAAATTGATGAGGGTAATTGTTATAATCGCCAGCCTTTAAACCAACTTTTTCTAGGATTTCTATTACCCTTTTTTTTCTTTCTTCATCAGAATTTAAAAGTTTATGAACCTTCATGGGTTCCATAATTGCCTTGCCGACTGTTACTCTAGGATTAAGTGAAGAATACGGATCTTGAAAAATTATTTGAACATCTTTCCTGAAGTTCAAAAAATCTCTATTGCTCATTTTGAAAACATCGTTTCCTTTATAGAATATTCTTCCTGAAGTAATTGGAGCTAGATGAACAATTGATTTTCCTGTGGTTGTTTTTCCACAGCCGCTTTCGCCAATTAGGCCTAATGTTTCGCCAGGGAAAACTTTAAAAGAAACATCATCAACGGCCCTAACCCAAGAGGTGGTTTTTCCGAATATATTCTTCTCAAGAGAAAAATATGTCTTTAAGTTTTGTATCTCTAATAACGGACTTTTAGAGTATATTGTTTCGTGCTCTTTTTTTCGTATTTCATTAGGTAAAGTGATTTGAGAAATAAACTCTGGAATAGATTCAAGTTTAGATTTCAATTCTCCGGTTTTACTTACTTCCATAAAGTCAGGCACCGTAGGAAGTTTAGAATATCTTGCATGTAAAGGTGGTCTGCAGGAAATTAAACCTTTGGTATATGGGTGATTAGGGTTGTTGAAAATTTCTGATACTTTTCCTTCCTCCACTATCTTCCCTTTGTACATGACTACTACTTTATGAGCTAATTCAGCAATAACACCCAAATCATGCGTGATGAATAAAATCCCCATTTTTGTCTCTTTTTGTAGAGTTTTCAGAAGCTCTAAAATTGTTTTTTGTACCGTTACATCTAGTGCTGTTGTGGGTTCATCTGCAATTAGTAGTTTTGGATTGCAACTAATTGCCATAGCAATCATTACACGTTGTTTTTGTCCACCAGATAACTGGTGTGGATACTGATTAAAAATAGCTTCAGGCCTAGGCAACTCAACTTTCTTAAACAATTCAATTGTTTTAATCTTCGCCTCTTGATGGCTGGTTTTTTGATGTAATATTATTGTCTCAGCAACCTGATTACCACAAGTAAAAACTGGATTTAAAGAAGTCATAGGTTCTTGAAAAATCATGCTCATTTCATTCCCTCTAATCTTTCTTAAACCTTCAAGGTTAAGTTTTGTTGTGTCAACCGTCGTACCGTCTGATTTAACAAAAAGTATTTCTCCTTGTGTTATTTTGCCTGGAGGAGAAGGTATTAATCCCATAGCACTTAAACTAGTAACTGATTTGCCAGATCCAGATTCACCAACAATCCCTACAATTTCTCCTTCATTAATTGAGAAGTTAATGTCATTTACTGCTTTTATAGAATGATTATCACTTTTAAACTCAGTAATTAAGTTTTTTATTTCAAGTATCTTATTTGACATCATTACTAAAATAAGAAAACCATTTGGTTGTTTTCGGCATTAATCGACTTACCTACCAGAATATAAAAACATTTAAACAAAGCGGTCAAGTGTTGATTTAACGGAAGCTTCATATTGACTACCAAAAAGGTTTACATGAACTAGGAGCGGATAAAGTTGGGTTAGAGGAACTCGTTCTTCCCAATTTTTCTCAAGCGGGTTTTCGCTATTGTATGCATGATAAAAATTTAAGTCAAATTCTCCAAAAAGCAACGTCATACCAATATCCATTTCTCGATGGCCAAAATAAATTGCAGGATCAATAAGCCAGGGGGTAGAATTTTCTCCTGATATGAAATTTCCACTCCAGAGGTCTCCATGAATAAGAGAAGCAGGTTCTTTTGGGAATAATGAGTCTAAGTGGTGATATAATTTTTCAAATTCCTTAGCTAAGCCTTTTAAGTGTCCTTTTTCAATAGCCATTCTTAATTGGGGTTCTAATCGCTGAGTCACATAGAATTCTGACCATGTCGCACACCAATTGTTAATTTGGGGAATACTCCCGATATAATTTGGCGTATCTAAACCAAAAGAATTTGATTTGGTTTGATGAAGCTTATTAAGCTGTATTCCAAAATTTTCCCAGAGTTGATTCGTTTCAGGCTCTGTTTTGATATAGTTTAAAATCAGAAAAGATAAGTTATTGCCATTTATTTGGTTGATAGTGTCAACAACTTGGATTGATTTTGTTTGTTTAAGCTTATCTAATCCTTTTTTTTCAAATTCAAACATCTGTGGATATGCTTCTAAAGAATTTGATTTCACCACAAGAGGAAGTGTTGTGGTTTTTAAAAGATAAAGGTTGTTGATATCCCCTCCTGATAGTGATTCTTGATCAATAATTTCAGTTTTTGTATTCTGTTCAATGATATGGATATCTTTAGTGCTTAGCATTCTTCTAAAGTTAAGAATAGTTGTTTTTTTCTAAAAAAGAAAAACTTTCCATTTTTATTTTAAGCACTTGGTTTAATTTTTTGTTTTAAATTCAATAAGATCATTTTTAAAAAAGTTATTTTCATGAAAAAAGTAATGGTTACAGGAGGTACTGGTTATTTAGGAAGTTGGGTTGTAAAATACTTACTTGATAGAGGATATGATGTTCAAGTTCCAGTTCGAGATCAGTCAAAAAATAAAAGGCATCAATTTCTCATAGATTTTGCTGAGAAATCAAATGGGAATCTAAAAATATGGTATCGTGTAAACCTTTTAGAAGAAGGGACATATCTCATTCCAATGCAGGGTTGTGAGTGCATATTTCATGTAGCATCTCCATTTTCTATTCAATCAAAAAAACCTAAAAAAGAATTAATTGAGCCAGCAGTAAAGGGAACAAAAAATGTTTTAGAAGCAGCTAATCAAACCCCGTCTGTCAAAAGAATCGTATTGACAAGTAGTGTCGCTGCTATATATGGTGATAATATTGATATGCAGGAACTGGGTGTTGATAAGTTCGACGAGAGTCATTTTAATGTATCAAGTTCTTTAACTCATCAACCTTATTCTTTTTCAAAAGTGTTGGCTGAGAAAATAGCTTGGGAAATTTCTAAGAACCAGAACGTGTGGGATTTGGTAGTTGTAAATCCTGGTTTTATATTGGGACCTATTTTGAGTAAAACTTCAAGTTCTGAGTCGATAAATTTTATGAATGATATTTTAAACGGTAAATTTTATTTTGGCGCACCAAGTTTAGCATTAAGCTATGTTGATGTAAGAGATGTTGCTTTAGCGCATATAATCGCCTTTGAAAAGGAGTCTTCAGTAGGCCGGCATATTGTTACTAATAAACCGTTTACGATTTTACAAATAACGAATATTGTAAAACAACTTTATGGTAAACAATTCAAATTACCTAATTCTGAATCTCCCAAATGGTTAATCTACTTAATAGGTCCCATATTTGGCGTAACTAGAAGGTTTGTCAAACGAAATATTGGATATCCATTATTTCTGAATAACGAAAAAAGTAAGGAGAATTTGGGAATAGAATATACTACAATCAAAAATACTATTGATGATATGATTAAATCTCTTTTAGAGTTTAGAAAGCAAAGAGTATGAGTAGTTGTATTAAGAAGAATTAGTAATTCATTACTTTTTTGTTTTCCAAAAAATTATATCTGAAAAATCTCCAAATCCATGTTTGATTTTTTCGCTTTTATCAAACCCGTTTTTTTTCATTAGGTCAAATAGTTCACTTAAGTTATCATTGTTCATATAAAGGTCGTTGGATTGAGCCTCAATTTGAATACATTTAACTTCTGCATTCAAACCATCAAATAAACCTTTTAGGCAGTTTAATTCGTGTCCTTCAACATCAATTTTAATAAAGTCAACTGTTTTGAGATTCAGTTCTTTGATTACATCGCTTAATTTTTTAATCCTTACTGGATAAGAGCTGGTAATTAAATTTTCTTGGGAAACGCCTAAAATTCTCGATTTCTTTTGAAGATATTTTGAGTGTGGGTTTATAGTTTCAAGTGTTGATGAAGAGTCAAATAAATTCTCATTAAATTGTTTTTCTCCATTTTTATTACTTAGGGCTACTTCAAACAGTTTTATTTGTTTGTTGTTTAGGTATTTGTTTTTTAGTTGCGAAAATAATTTTGGATTAGGTTCAAAAGAGTAAATCTTTGATTTTGGAAACCATTTTTGAAATAATTTAATAGATTGTCCTTTATTCGCACCAATGTCAAAAACAACAGCAATGGAATCATTTAACACAGAATTTAAAACTTTACTGGTTCTTTTTTGAAAAACTAGAATTTCGTTTGTTTCAAGAATTTTTTGAACAATGTTAAATTGGATTTTACGAAAGTAATTCATTTATCGAATTAAAGTAATATCACCTCCTTTTTCCCCAAATTGATCGTTGAAGAATTTCACTTTTGCCTGATAAACAAAAGTTTCAATTCCTTGTGCGTTTCCTTTATATACACCATCCCATCCTTGACTTATTTCATTTGTTTCAAATATCAATTCTCCCCACCTGTTGTATATCCTGAAGTAAATAAGTTCTTTAATTCCGTGCCCTTTAACAAAAACAACATCATTATCTCCAGAACCATCAGGAGTAAAAGCTGAAGGCACATCAACGGTGTATTTATCTTCTACACAAATGTTATATTCGTTTACTTTAGGGAAGCAACCCAACGAGTCAGAATATGCAACTTCGTAAAGAATTGAATCAACTTCTTCAGTAATCTGTATAGTTTGAACAGGACAGCTGATACACGTCAAGAAATTTATTGATTCACTCTCACTCCAGTCATATGTATACCCAGGTCCATAATCTGCACCAATGGTAATAGAGTCTCCGATAATAATACAGGTGTCTACCCTAATTAATTCTTTCTCTTGTACAACTGTTATGTTCGCATTTGCACTAGACATACAATCGTTAGTATCAGTACCAATTACTGCATAAACAGTGGATTCTATTGGATAAGCATATGTTGAGTCAGAATCTACATTAAGAATAGTTACAGGGTCATTCCATAAGTAAGAGCTTGCCCCATTGGCCACAAGCAATACAGAATCACCATTGCACATTTCGCCATCAAGAGCTGAAACTGTAGGTAGTGAATGAATTAAAAGTTCTTTTTCCATTGTGTCAATGCAGCCAGAGACAGGATCGTTTATGATTAAAGAAACCTCATAGGTTCCTGGTCCATCACCCCCATAGTTTTGAGGAGCAGGCTCTGATACATTGTAGGTTGTCCCGTTGCCTAAATCCCATGAGTAGGTTGTTGTGGCGCTTGTTAATGAGCTATCTGCAAAAACTACATTCACATCCAAACACACTGTGGAATCTTCAAATCCAAAATTAGCTTCAATATTATGTAGGCTTATATTTTTTTTCACAGGATAACTACACGCAAACGCTTGACTATATATAAGCAGCTCCACTACTGTTGTTCCGCCAAGCGGGACCTCTGTATATCGGTTTGATATTTCAGCACTGCTTACATCAGAAACGAATGTTGTGTCGGTAACCGTACCATCACCAAAACTCCATTGGTATGCAAACATATCGGAAGAGTCTGTTATATTAAAGGTTATTTCCTCACCAACACAAATAAGCGATTCACTGATTGAGAAATCAGCTACAGGCCCAACTACTTTAATGGTCTTGCTAATGGAGCTTTTACAGCCATTCGAGCTTTCTACATCTAACGTTATATCGTAGTCTCCTGGTTGATTGTATTGGTCATTAACTTCGGCAGAACTAATAATTGGATTGCCAGTACCCAGGTCCCAGGTTCTTGAACCGAAAGTAGTCACACCGTTACCTGAAGTGTCTACAATAGAGGTGTCTGTAAAGTTAATGGAAGTAGGATAACAAACGACATCCAGTGTGTCTACACTTGTCCTAAATCCTGCAGAAGGATAGCCATCAACAAACATATAATTTGTTAAAGTATTTTGAGTGTTACAGCCGTTCGTGTCCGTTAGCTGAACACTAATAGGATAGTCTCCTGATGCGTCGAATTGAAAAGTAGGGTTTAGTTCTCCCGAAGATCCTTGCCCACCAAAATCCCAGACAGCGCTGCTCATAGAGTTTTGATTACTTAGCGTGAAAGTAACCTCATCACCGACGCAAATGGTTCTATCATTCACTGTAAAATTGGAATCCGGTATGATTGGTGAAATCCTAATAGTCGCGTCGTCTTGACAACCTAATGAATCGGTAACGTTTAAAATCACATCGTAGTTCAGTGTATTTAAAGAAGTGTAGGTGTTACTTGTTGTTGAACCAGTTCCAAATGTTCCGTCATCAAACGTCCAGGACCAACTCTCTAATTTAGTGGCGCTCCAAGAAGTATCTGTAAAATTTATGGTTAATGGAATACATCCTGTTGTGGTATCTACTGAAAATCCAGCGTATAAATCAGTTATAACAATTTCTGTTTCAGCTGTATCTCTGCATCCATTCACATCATAAACCATTAAACGGATCGTATAAGAGCCGGTATCACTAAGTGCTGTAGGCCATAAAGTATCATTGGATAAATACATCTGTGAACCATCTCCATAATCCCAGCGATAGGCATTGTTACAATCTCCGTCAACATCAATAGAACTTCCTCCGGAAGCGATAAAGCTTCCAGCACAAATTAAAGAGTCAACATCTATTGCCGCTTGAAGCATTCTGACGTTAACAACCATGGTGTTTGTATCATTATTACACCCTGTTGCGTTGTTTGTTGAAATTAAAAACACAGTGTAATCACCAGATGTATCATAGGAATGAGTAACAGCTGTATCTCCTAGGTTGTCGGTGAGTAAGGTGTCACCATCTCCAAAATACCAGTATAAACTATCTACATCACTTACTGTTGGAGTGAAAGTGATGTCGGTTGGAGAAGCGCAATTGCCCGACCATTTAAATGAAGATGAAGGACCGTTAACAGTAACGGCATTGGTAAATATCTCTTCGCTTATACAACCGTTGTAATTTGCATAAAATGTAATATCGTGTTGACCTGTTTCATGGAAATAGGACCATTGCTGAGTAGAGTTTCCTGGGCAAGCTTCAGATCCTCGATTCTCATCAGTTGAAAAATGGTAGTCGTCTATTCTCGCATCTCCTGTTGCATCTGTTATCACAACAGTGTCCCCTATACATACGGTACTCGGAGACACGGACAAATCTACATCGATTGGCTCCCCAACTTGAATTTGTATAGGGAAAGAAGTGTCTTTACATCCATTTTCGTTTTCAATTATTAAAGTCACATCATACTCACCAGCGGTGCTGAATGTATGGCTTACAGAATCTGAAGAAGCTGTAGAGCCATCGTCAAAGTCATATTCATAGGAGATAATCTCTGAACCGGAAGATGATGAGTCCTGAAAAGTAACCGTTAAAGGCGCACATCCTTGAGTACTATTAGGAGCAAAATTTGCACTTATAGGAAATACGGTATCTCGAAAAGTAGTTGTTGCTTCACATCCATAAGCTGTTGTTCCCGTAACTTCTGTTTCATAAATATATCCTCCATAATAATGAACGGTGTATTCATCCCCTCCTATATGATCATAGCAGTGTTCTGGGTTTTGCTCTGTTGATGTTTGCCCTCCATAAAAGAGGTAGTTCCAATTTTCAATTTCAGCACCTGTAGCTGTAAATTGAACACAATATGGTTCTTCACATTTATAACTTAAGCTTCCAGTTAAGGTGACCTCTGGTTGTTGAACGTAAACTGTTTTTTGTGTCGTGTCATTACATCCTATGTCTTTGGTTATTAATTCAACAACATGATTACCACCTGAATTAAATACATGAAATGGATTTTCTGATGTTGAGCTTCCTCCATCATCAAAGTTCCACTCGTAAGATGTCCCTCCATTGGAATTATTAAAATACTGAGTATTTACTCCAATACAAATAGTATCGTCAACATCAATTATGGCTTCAGGAGAACCTATGTTAATATTGATTGTCTGAACTCTTGAACAACCGCCATTTTCTGAAATAGTGAGTGTTAATGGGAAATTTCCTAATGTATCGTATATGTGCGTCCCTGGATTTGCATTAGAGGATGTTTGAGTATCTCCAAAATCCCAATCATAAGTCAAATCTGTTGTTCCTCCCGTACTGTTTGTAGAATTATTGGTTAAATTAACTGTTAAAGGTGCTGAACATGATGAAGTAGGAGTTCCTGAAAAGCTAGCATTGGGTGGATTAGAGATGCTTATATAATCTATTTTCACTACTGATGAATCGCATCCATTGTTATCAGTAACTATTAAAGACACATCATATGTCCCAATACTTGGGTAGCTGTACGTGGGGTTTTGATCAGTATCTGATGCTCCATTCCCAAAATTCCATTGCCAGTCTACGATTGTTGAAGACCCTCCTGCTGTTGATGCGTCATTAAATGTTGGGGAAAAAGGGATACACCCACTAGTTGAACCATCTACTGAAAAATCAGGGGTGGGATTTCCGTGTACTGTTATCGTTTCCTCATGAACTGTTGTTCCGTCATCAAAAGTTACATTATAAGTTCCTGGATTACTATAAATTGCGGATCCGTTGTCTGTATCAATAGCACTGGTTCCATTTCCAAAATCCCAATTACCATTAACCGGACTTGTGAACTGAACACCTGTAAGAGGAGCGCAGCCACTATTTTTATTAACGGTTATTTGTGCAGACACAAAAAAAGAGTTTGTAACAAAAAACAGTATTAAGGGTAGTATATATGACTTCAAAATAAAATAAGTTTAGCTAAAACAAAAGTAACATTTTTAAGCAATTGGATAAGTTTTTCCTTGAAATTCTGATTAAAATTTTATATTTGGCTTGAATTACAGCTATGAATAAATTTACCCCATTAATACTTTTGGTTCTGTTTAGTACCTTTACTACTACGGCTCAATACAACAATGAGTTCGGTTCTACAGAAGAATGCTATGGAAAGACGTTTACTATAGTTGCTTGGGTTCTCACTGATACCACAAATTCTATTGCTCCTTTAACTGAAAATCAAGTTCGGCTTGCTGTTGAAAGCGTAAATACTAAATTTTCTGGGATTTGTGTAGATTTCAATTTGTGCGAATTCAATGAGCTTCCTAATCATAGGCAAGACACCATTTTAAAAGGTACCCATGATGAGGAAATTGCGGCTCTTTACAGAAATAAGAATGTGATTAATTTATATTTTGCAACTGAAATAATTGATAATGATCCAAATCCAGGCCCCTGTGGTTACGCACCTATGGGTTCAACCACTATTCCTCCAGACACAAATAAAAGAGATGCTATTTTTCTTAAGAAAAGCTGTTTTACTGATGTAGTACTAGCCCATGAGTTGGGTCATTATTTTGGACTTTACCATACTTTTGAAACGGATGCTAATGGAGAGGAAAGTCCAACCGGAGATGATTGTGCTACAACTGGAGATTTGGTTTGTGATACACAAGCTGATCCAGATGGAACCAATGATGCAAATTGTCATTTAAACCCTCAGGTAGCAGATCCTACATCCGGCTTATATTATGAGCCACCAGTGTGTAATATAATGAGTTATTATACACCTAGTTGTGAACAATATTTTACAAGAGGGCAGTTGAATCGCATGTTGATGATTATGAAAACAGGAAGAAGCTATTTATGGTAAAAAGACTCATTTTTATATTGTTTTTACTTTCTGTTGTGTCTAAGGCTCAAGATATTCATTTCACTCAGTGGATGTTTTCTCCTTTAAACTTGAATCCTGGAGAAACGGGTCGTTTTGATGGGGACTATAGAATTGCAGGGAATTTCCGATCACAATGGGGTTCTATTATGAATAAACAATATAAAACTCTAGGTTTGAGTTACGATAGGGTTTTTTCTGTTCGAGGGCAAGAGTTAAGTGCTGGTTTACAATTTGCAAATGATCGCTCATCTATTGGTAATTTGATGCAAAATAAATTAATGTTTTCCGGAGGATATAATAAACTTGTTAAGGGTAATTATTTCAGCTGGGGTATTCAAGTTGGTTTATTGCATAAAGGATTAGATCCAAACAAATACTCATATCCAGCCCAGTGGGATGATAATTTAGGTGAGTTCAGTAATCAAACTGGATTGGGTAACCTAGAAAATTTCACTAGTACAAACGAATATTTATTGGACTTCAACGCTGGTTTTGGTTGGGCTCGGCAAATTACCGATAAACTTTTTCCTGAGATAGGTGTTGCATTTTTTCATTTAAATACTCCAGAAGAAAGTTTTTTGAACAATTCTGAAACTTTAGAAATAAGACAGGCCTACAATATCCGATTAAATTACAAACTGAGTGCTAAGTACGTTTTTTCACCAAACTTACTTTATTCCTACCAGAACAAGGCTCAAGATATGGTAATAGGCATTATTGGAAAAATGAAAATGGATCAAAATAAAGCGAAAATTGACGAAGTCTTTGCAGGATTGAACTATAGAGATGGGTTCAGTAGAAATTACGATGCTACCAACTTAATCATTGGTGCAAAAAGAGAAGAGTGGCAAGTAGGGATAAGTTATGATATAAATATTTCAAACCTTTCATCGATAACGCATTATAGAGGCGCTTTTGAACTATCGGTGATTTATATTGCGCAAAGTAGTGAACCAAAGATATACAATGTTCCTTGTGACAGATATTAAAAGATTCGTGTTTTTTGTGGCTATTTCTTTTAGCCTTTTCACCAGCGCTCAAGTTGATGAAAAGATTTACAATTCCAAAACTAAGGTAGTTAGAAAGGCAGGAGATAAAGCGTTTAAAAAAGGAGACTTTTTTGGGGCAACCGCATACTACTATAAGTTTTTATTAGAGAATGACACCTTAATTCAAAAAAACGGACTATTTGTTGGTCGACTTCAAAATATTCATGTAAAATACCAGTATAAATTAGCCGAAGCCTATAGGCTTTCAAGGGATTATATGAAATCCGAAAAGCTTTATATGCTTGTTTTTCAAGCAAAACCTAAAAAGTATCCAAAATCCCAGTTTTATCTAGCTCAAATGCAAATGATGAATGGGAAGTATGAAAAAGCAAAAGAAAATTTTATCCAATTTAAAAAAGTATATAAGGACGCATCCGATTCCTCTTATTTTAGAAAAATGGTGAAATTGTATGTCGCATCATGTGAAGTTGCGCCAAAAATATTAGAAGATACTTTAGATGTTCGAATACATCATCCTGATACATCTGTAAATAAATCTCATGTTGAAATGTCACCATTGCCATTGAATGATTCACTGTTGTTATATGCTTCGTTAAGATCTGATACAGTAGTGTATGTAAATGCTGATGATTCTGTATCGGTTGTGCCGCATAGAAAATTTTATATTGCGAAAAAAGAGAACGATTCAACCTGGGTTATGCAAGATGAATATGCTCAAGGCTGGTTTAATGTAGAAGGGACTGAAAATGGTAATGGATGTTTTAATCAAGATAGCTCAATATTTTATTTTTCTAGAGGAATTCGAAATGCAAGAGGTCAGTTAATATTTCATCTGTACTATTCAAATCGGGAAGATGGAGAAACGTGGAGTGAGCCTATAAAAATGAATGATGCAATAAATGCAAAGAATTTTCATTCAACCCAACCATCTATGGGGTATCATTTCAAAAAGCAAGTTCCTTTACTTTATTTTGTTTCCAATCGGGTTCAAGGTTCAAGAGGCGGATGGGATATTTGGTTTTCTGAATTCGACCTAAAGAAGAATGAATGGAAATCACCAAAAAATGGGGGCAGTAAGATAAACACCACTTTAAATGAAATGTCACCACGGTATAATATTGATAACAAAACGATGTATTTCAGTTCTGAGGGATGGCCAGGGTTAGGTGGTTTTGATATTTTCAGAACCATTGGAGAATTAAAAGATTGGTCTGAACCAAAAAACATTGGTTATCCTATAAATACTGGAGTTGATGAATTGTATTTCTCAAAAGAAAAAGCGGGTGATGGAGGATATTTTGTCTCAAATAGAAAGGGTTCAGTATCGCTTAAAAATCCAACATGTTGTGATGATATTTATTATTATAAAGAAAAGGACTTTGTTCGGATAGGTTTAAAAGGTAAAACCTATGAATTGGTTGAAGCAAAAAAAGAGGTAGATACTACAATTACAAGCTCAATAACACTATCTCTGGTTTTACTAGATGATTCATTGGATGGAGAAGAAATTGTTATTAAATCGATTCTACCTGATGAAAATGGGGATTACTTTTTTGAACTTGAGAAAGGGAAAGAGTACGAGTTAAAGGCCAATGCTGAAAACTTCTTTATGCAAACTTTCGCTATTTCTACTAAAAATATCGAAAAATCGGATACTATAGAAAAAGATTTCTACATGAAGAGGTTTTCTATTAAGCCTATTATTGTGAAAAACATATACTATGAATATGATAAGTTTACGCTTTTGGATAGTTCTAAAACAGTAATTGATACAACAATGTTAAAATTACTAATTGAAAACCCAGATATAAAAATTGAAATAGGTTCTCATACAGATTCTAGAGGTAGTGATCCTTACAATCAAAGATTATCGCAACAAAGAGCTCAATCTGTAGTTGATTATTTGGTTGCAAAAGGAATTCCACGCAAACGACTTGTAGCAAAGGGGTATGGTGAAATTCAGCCTATAGCTCCCAATAATAATAAAGACGGTTCCGATAACCCTGAAGGTCGACAAATGAACCGTAGAACTGAATTTAGAATTGTAGGTAAAATTGAGGGTGTCTCTGAAATCATCTATACTAAGTAATTCACACTCAGATTTTTTTTCTTTTAAAACCAGAGTTCTTCAAAATCAAATTTCGGTTCTTAATAGTCTCTAAATTTTATTTCGATTCTTGAATGTCCTTTATATTAGCTTGAAGTATTTGATTTCCTTTCCATTCATTGATTTCCAAAGAATAGCATATATCAAAACTGTTTCCTTTTGATATGTGGTCAAAATACTTAATTTGGTTAAAGGCGATTGCTGGGATTCTTACTTTAGGATTGTTTATCTCCATGATCTCCATTTTTAAATGGTCATTCCCAACAACTCTTAAAGTGCCTTTTACAGCTTGGACATAAATGCATTTAAATATGGGTTGTTCGTTCCCAACTCCAAAAGGTTCAAATTGATTTAAGAGGTTAAAAAACCCTTTTTGTATTTCGTTAAGCGGAAGTTCAATATCTATCTCTACAGTTGGTATAAGGTGTTCCTCCAGGATTGTTTTCTCGACGATTTGTTCAAAACGACTTGTGAATTCTTTCAAATTTTGAGGCTTAACGGTTAACCCTGCAGCATATTTATGCCCGCCAAAGGTTTCTAATATTTCTGAAGATGAATGAATAGCGTTGTATATATTAAACCCTTTAACTGATCGCGCAGAACCCGTATACTCCTCTCCACTTTTTGTGAGTACTATGGTTGGACGATAGTAATATTCTTGTATACGATTACACACAATACCCAAAACCCCTTTATGCCATGTCTCATTATGAACCACTGTTGATTTTTTGTTTTGATGAGAGTTGTCGGATAGTAATATTGAAAGCGCTTCTTTAGTTGTTTGCTTATCTAACAACCTTCGGTCAATATTATTTAAGCTAACTTCTTCACTAATTTTTTTTGCAGATTCCTCGCTAGTTGTAGTAAGAAGTTCAACCGCTTTTGATGCGTGAGAAACCCTACCAGCTGCGTTTATTCTTGGTCCAATAGCGAATCCAACATCACGCATGTTTATAGAGTGATTAATTTTCGCATTGTTTAAAATCGCTTTAATACCTATGGTAGGTTCTTTATTTAACTTTTCTATTCCATGTTGAGCAAGAACTCTATTTTCTTCAATTAAGGGCACCATGTCTGCGCCTATTGAAACAGCAAGTAAATCAAGGTGTTTGTTTGCTTTTTGGATATTTATATTGTTTTGCTTGCAAAAAGCTTGAAGTAGCTTGAATCCTACCCCTGCTCCCGAGAGTTCTTTAAAAGGGTACGGGCATTCTTTTTGTTTCGGGTTAAGAACAATTCCATTGGGAATAGTTTCACCAGGTAAATGATGGTCACAAATAATGTAATCAATCCCTTTGTCTTTAGCGTAAATAACTTCTTTTATTGCTTTTATTCCACAATCTAGAGCAATAATAAGTTGAATATTGTTCTCTTTTGCATAATCAATGCTTTTGAAAGAAATCCCGTATCCTTCGGTGTGTCTATCGGGAATATAATAGCTGATGTTTTGATGATATTCTTTAAAGAATGAATAAACCATTGCAACTGCTGTGGTCCCATCAACGTCATAGTCTCCGTAAATTAGGATTTTTTCATTTCCTTTAATAGCATTTTTTATTCTTTGAACAGCTTCATCCATGTTTTTCATCAACATAGGGTTATGAATCTGCTGTTTTGTTGGTCTGAAAAAATGTTTGGCTTTATCAAAAGAATCAAGGCCTCTTTGAGCCAAAAGCTGACAAATGCCTTTATGAATACCTAATTCCTGTTCAAGTTGGCTAACAGTTTGATTATTGGGCTCAGGTTTTAAAAGCCATTTTTTCTTCAGCATCTTTCAAAGATATTTGTAATACTTTAAATAACATCAGGCTCATCATAGATAATACTCAATTGTTAATTAAATCCTTTTGTATATTTACTATTAGAGTAAATTCAATAAAACATTATTTTGAAAATATGGGGGATCAGAAGGGGCCAAATAAAATATACGACTTAACGCATAAAGAAATTGAAAAGGCGGTTTTAGTTGGGGTTATTTGTCAAAATCAATCTGCTGAAGAGGTAAAAGAATATTTAGATGAATTGGCTTTTTTAGCAGATACGGCTGGAGTAGTTGTTGAAAAAAGGTTTGTTCAAAAATTAGAACATCCTCATCCAAAAACATTTGTCGGAAAAGGAAAGTTAGAAGAGGTTAGTGAATATATTGAAATACATTGTATTGGTACCGTAATTTTTGATGATGAACTAAGTCCTTCGCAACTCAGAAATATTGAGACAGCCCTGGAGTGTAAAATTCTAGATCGAAACAATCTAATATTAGACATCTTTGCTTCACGAGCACAAACTGCACATGCTAAAACTCAGGTGGAATTGGCTCAGTATCAATATTTATTACCGAGGTTAACCAACATGTGGACTCACCTATCGCGTCAAAAAGGAGGCGTTGGAATGCGAGGCCCGGGAGAAACAGAGATTGAAACCGATCGGCGTATTGCAAGAGACCGTATGGCTCTTCTAAGAAAAAGGCTTAGCAAAATCGATAAGCAAAAATCGACTCAAAGAGGAAATCGAGAGAAAATGATTCGAGCAGCATTAATTGGGTATACCAATGTTGGTAAGTCTACCATTATGAATGCTCTTGGAAAGAGTGATGTACTGGCAGAAAACAAACTTTTTGCTACCCTTGACACTACCGTTAGAAAAGTGGTTGTGGGTAATTTGCCTTTTTTGCTTTCAGATACAGTTGGGTTTATCCGTAAACTACCTCATGGGTTAGTTGAATCTTTTAAATCAACTTTAGATGAAGTAAGGGAGTCAGATTTACTTATTCATGTGGTAGATATCTCGCACCCTAATTTTGAAGATCAAATACGAGTGGTTAACGAAACAATTAAAGAAATAGAGTCTTCTAATAAGCCAACTATTTTAGTTTTTAATAAGATTGATGCGTATAAATATGTTGAAAAAGAAAAAGATGATTTAACACCTAAAATACCAGAAAATCATTCTTTAGAAGAGTTAAAGGAAACCTGGATGGCAAAAGAAGATAATGTTACTTGCCTTTTTATTTCAGCTGGTAAGAAAATGAATTGGAATGAGTTTAAAACAACGCTTTATTCTAAAATTAGAGAACAACATATTAAGCGTTATCCCTATAACGATTTTTTATACCCAGATATACCAATTGTGTAGTTATGGATAAAGGCTTAAAGGAAAAAGGGGGGATGGTCTTGCTCTGGACGTTTAATTCGGATATTCAGGCAGAACAAGCAAAACTTTTACTCGAAAGTCATGGATATTTTGCACATATAAATAATTCATATTCCACCAGGTTTAATTATTATGAGTCTTTCGTGAATACAATAACAAGTGGCATTAGACTTTACACAAAAAAAAATCAAGCATATGATGCTTATGTTTTATTAGCAATGCATGATATAGTTCCCATGAAAGATATTATTACAAGCAGTTCTTCTGGGATTGATGGTTTTCAAAAGTTTATGAGCAAAGTTCCTGTTTTGAGTTCTATGGGAATAATTGGTCAAATTATCGTGATTGGTATTGCTGTAACATTTATTTTGTTTGTAATTATTAAAGTTTAAATAGTTCTAATTTAAAGTTTGGTTAAAAAGAGTGTCCATATGTATCTCTCCATTGTCAAATTCATATTTGAAATATAAATCATGCAAGTTCATTGAGTCGGGTTGATTTTTTAATTCAATAAACCCAAGCTTGTAAGTCCTGGTTAAGTAATTGTTTTCTGAAGAACCGTCAATATCCTTTTTTGTAAGGCTAATCTCGAACACGCTGTTTAAAATAGACCCAGCCGTTAACAAGTTGTCAAAATTGGTATTACTTGTTATTTCTATTGAAGTAATTACTTTTTCAAAAACATAAACATCATCAGGACATGGTTGCGTAGCATAAACAGACTTAAATCCTTTCAAGTTTGCAATTGCCCCATTTAAAAATCCAGATTCTTCTTTCGGATTGACCGCTGAAATGATAAATATTGGAAAAATTGTGTCATTTAATCTATTTACTTCAGTTTCTTTGAAAGAAATTTCGAAAAACAATTGTCCATTGCAACATGAAGAAACAATTATAGAAAGGTAGTATAAGGCTGTTAAAACAATGAGTTTTTTTTTCATAGGAATGATGCTTTTAATGAGATGTCAAAACTAAAAGGCCACATGTATGAATTTATGTTCAAGGTTCCCATTTCTGCTTTTAAATCTGTAATGTTTATTTGGTTTACAGGAAGATTAAACTGAGCTCCAACAAAGATTCTTCTTTTTAAAAAAGCGGGTACGTATTCTATTTTTGGTGATAGACTAATATAATTTCCTTTAACACGCCAATCATAATTAAATGTTGATAAAGAATAAAAAGATAGGCGAGAATACTTTACAGACCCACCTAAATATATTTGGTTAAATAAATGCTTACTTGTAATTAAGTAGTCAAATCCCAACCCTAAATTCCTCACTCTGAATTCTCTTGAAGAGTATCCATAATTAGAGTATCCACTTGCAAGTGTTTTATAACCGTTGTAAAATAAATTCAGGTCGTAATAAGATTTTTTCCCGTTAAAAAAACCATTTCCTATTGCGAATCCTGTAACACTTGTTGAGGTTTGGGGAATTGATTCAAGCCAATTTCTATTCTGCTTGTATTCTTTTAGTGCAATATCAAATTGGTTAAAAAACTGAAAGCTCTCTATGACTCCAATATACCCAATAGTCTGACCTTTATCTGACTTTCTTTTTTCTTGAGCCCGGCATAAGAAAGACAATAAAACTAACGGAAAAATAAATTTCATGGTGTAATGTTGACGTATTAGTAAAAAGTAGTTGCTCTTGCTTTAAAGAATAAATTTGCATTTTTTGCAAATTATTAAAAATGTAGTTCGTTTTTCAATTCTAATTCAGTTTTTAATTGCCTCAACTTTGAATAAAGAAACGACTAAAACAGTCGGTAATAAATTTAAAAACGATAGAAAATGAAAAAGGTAAGACTAAAATTGGGGTTGATTGGAATATTCATTTTAACCCAAATGACAATGATTGCGAAGGAAACAATTGCAATCATCAACTTTGATGTTATTGGGTCAAATTATAAAGAGAGTCAATACATATCCATGGTAACATCTGAAATAAGAAAACTAGATACAATGGATGTGATTGATAAGTACTCCGTTGCAGAACTTGTTGAAACAAACATAGAGTCTGGAAAGAAATGTTTTGGTGTTAGATGTATTTCGGAATTGGGTAAATCGTTAGAGGTTAGTTATGCGTTAACTGGATCAGCAGAATTAACAGGTGAAAAATTGTCGATACATTTACGATTAATAAATCCTGCAACTCAAAAAGTTGTAGAGAGTGATTACTCCGAGTATTTATATGAAGAAGAATACATTTGGAAGTTCATGGAAATGTCGGTAAAGTCGCTTTTTAACAAAAAAGTACGCACGGATGATTTGGTTGTTTTTAATTTCGATAAGGCTAAAAATGCAGAACTTGAGGGACCAAGAATTAAGCCCTATAATCTTTCTGGACCAAGGTTTGGTGTATCACATATTACAGGATTAAATAGTGATATCCTCCAGAGTACAGGTCCTGGAGGATACAATAAGAACCCTTCCATGACAGTTATTGGATATCAATATGAGAAATCATATTTATACACTGGGGCAGTACAAGCTGTTTTTCAAACGAACGTTTCCTTAACGGGATTGGATCAGCAGTTAGCAATTCCATCGCTTTCTTTACTAAACGGTTTTAGAAGCGTAAAATATGGATTTGAAATAGGTTTTGGCCCCATATTTAGACTAAAACAAGTTCAAAAAGGGTATGCGGATGAATCAAACACATGGGTGACAGCAGGAGATAATCCTAGTTATGAAGGGGTATTATCCAATCGATTGGATAGTAGGGGAGATTACAAATTCCAACCTGGATGGGTTTGGGCAATTGGTAAAAGTTTCAAAGCAGGAAATATGACCATACCTGTTAATTTATATGCTATACCTGATAATGATGGTTGGTTATATGGATTTTCATTTGGGTACGCTTTACATAAGTAAAATCAATACAAAAGGGGCTGTTTAAACAGCCCCTTTTGTATTGATATACTTTAATCTATTTGAGTGAGTTAATCAAATCAATATATTCCTGCATGGCTTCTTCTGAATTTTTACCCTTAATACTTTCCCATGCATTATACTTTGCCAAATTAATAAAGTCAAAACCATTTGGTTTTTCTCCCGATATATCACCTTGTGTAGCCTGTTTGTATAAACTGTAAATTTTCAGTAGAATATCGTTTGATGGTTTTTCTGGAAGCTGTTTTGATTCGATAACTGCTTGTTTAAACTGTTCGTGTAAATTCATAATATTAGCGTTTATTATTTGTTCATTAAATCTTCAATTTCTTCTGCTTCAACTGGGATAGAAGACATCAAATCAACCGGTCCACTTTTAGTAATTAAGATGTCGTTTTCAATTCGAATTCCAATTCCTTCTTCTGGGATGTAAATTCCAGGTTCACATGTCAAAACCATTCCGGGTTGAAATGGAGAGTATCGGTTTCCAACATCGTGAACATCCATTCCTAGGAAATGGGCTGTTCCATGCGGAAAGTATTTTTTGTACAAAGGATTTTTTAACGGTTGTTTTTTAACTTCTGTTTTTGTCAATAATCCAAGGTTGATTAATTCGGATTCTATTAGTTTCCCTATTTCCTTATTAAACTCATCTAATAAAGCTCCGGTTACAAGCATATCTGTTGCCATGACCATAACGTTTCTTACTGAGTTATAAATGTCTTTTTGTCGTTTAGTATACTTCCCGTTTATTGGGACTGTTCGAGTTAAGTCAGAGGCATAGTTTGCATATTCTGCTCCAAAATCCATTAATATTAAATCGTTGTTTTTGCATTGTTGATTGTTGTTCGTGTAATGCAGAATACATGCGTTTTTGCCGGATGCGAATATAGGGGTGTAGGCATGCCCGTTTGATCTGTTGTTAATAAACTCATGGGTCACTTCAGCTTCTATTTCATACTCCCATACTCCGGGCTTAATAAAATCTAGAACTCGTCTAAGTCCTTTTTCAGTAATACTGCAAGCGTGCTTAATGAGATTAGTTTCAAATGACGATTTTATTTCACGAAGGCTTGTTACCAGTGGTGTAACTCGCTCAAAGTTGTGCGCTGGAAGTTGATTTTTTAATTTCCGAGTAAATCTTAAATTTCTTGAATCTACATCAGACTTTGCCCGATCGTGTTCATTTTGATTGACATAAATATTTTGGATG
Organism: Flavobacteriales bacterium; assembly: GCA_045561495.1. Taxonomy (GTDB): domain Bacteria; phylum Bacteroidota; class Bacteroidia; order Flavobacteriales_C. The sequence goes on from JBJKXR010000012.1 coordinate 30,259, forward strand.
TCATTTGTTAGAAGCTTTAAAATGCCGTTGAAATTTTCTAACCAAAAAACAGTTTTAACCCCAGAAATTTTCGAAGCTTCTTGTTTCGTGTATTTAGGCCCCTCCCATACTTTTATTTGTTCACTTGTTTTTCTTACAAACAATACTTCACGATAAGTAGGGTTTGGGCAGTCTGGAAACAATAGTAAAATCGACTGTTCTTGATCAATTCCGCATAAATACAATAAATCTGAATTTTGTCTGAATGGAAAAAAGCAGTCTCCATTTCTAAGCATTTCATCATTGGAATGGAATATTGCTAAGCTGTTATTTTTTAGCAGTTTACAAAGGTCTCTTCTGTTTTTAACGAATAAATCAGGGTTAATCATGTCGTATCTAACATTCATCTTTTCTTGTTTAGAAAGTGTCTAAATAAAAATTGACAACTCTTAATTATTTAGGAAATAAAAACTTCTTAAAATAAGTAAATATAGGGGCTTGAGGCGTTTTTAAATAGTTTTTAATAATCTAAATTTATCAATACATCTTCTACTGTAAACAGGTGATTAAGGTTATAAACGATTTGTGTTGTAAATTTGTAAGACAGAATAATGTTTAATTTCAAGTTTAAACTACAATATTATGGGTAATTCAGGTATTGGAAAATCATCAATAGGAAGGAAGGTTGTTATGGCCCTTTCCGGATTGTTTTTATTGGTTTTTCTAGTACAACACTTAGTGATTAATCTCCTTTCGGTAATAGATCCAGATTCTTTCAATACAACTTCTCATTTTATGGGAACTAATCCGGTTATACAGTTTGTTGCTCAGCCTATTTTAATAGGAGGGATATTAGTCCATTATCTCATGGGTATTATTTTAACAATTAAAAACAAAAAAGCAAGGCCTGTTTCGTACATTGCTGATAACCAGTCAGCAAACTCATCATGGGTTTCACGAAATATGATTATTACAGGAATAATGATTTTTTTATTCTTAATCCTTCACATGGGTGATTTTTGGATTCACGAAATAACGGTTAAGTTTTTCGGAGATAAAAATTGGGATGTGGTTGGTTTTATTGATGGAACAGAAGAGTTTCGTTACTGGGAAGAATTGCATCATACCATGGCAAACCCAATAAGAGTTGGAGTATATAGTTTGGCCTTTTTATTCTTAGGACTTCACTTAGCCCACGGGTTTGCTTCAACTTTCCAGTCCGTTGGTTTTCGTGATGGGAGGTTTACTCCAGCATTAGAAAAATTTGGAAAAGGGTACTCTTTAATAGTCCCCCTATTATTTGCCATAATTGCTTGGTGTCATTATTTTAATTGGCATTTGTAAAAGATGATGATATGTCAGTACTAGATTCAAAAATTCCTGAAGGTCCAATAGCAAATAAATGGACCAAACATAAAAACGACATTAATGTTGTTAACCCAGCAAATAAGCGTTTAATAGATGTTATTGTTGTGGGTACTGGATTGGCCGGTGGGGCAGCTTCAGCATCTTTGGCTGAAATGGGTTACAATGTAAAAGCTTTTTGTTATCAAGATTCGCCAAGAAGAGCGCATTCAATTGCTGCTCAAGGTGGTATAAATGCCGCTAAGAATTATCAAAATGATGGTGATTCTACATATCGATTGTTTTACGATACTGTAAAAGGAGGAGATTATAGGGCAAGGGAATCGAATGTATATCGTTTAGCAGAGGTTTCCGCGAATATTATCGATCAGTGTGTTGCGCAAGGAGTTCCTTTTGCACGAGATTATGGAGGTTTACTTGATAACCGTTCGTTTGGCGGGGTCTTAGTATCCCGTACATTTTACGCAAAAGGTCAAACAGGGCAACAACTTCTTTTAGGAGCCTACTCTGCAATGAACCGTCAAATTAATAAGGGTAAGATTCAAATGTTTACTCGGCATGAAATGATGGACCTTGTTAAGGTTGATGGTAAAGCACGGGGAATTATTACAAGGAATTTGCATACAGGAGAAGTAGAAAGACATTCAGCACATGCTGTTGTAATTGCCAGTGGTGGATACGGAAATGTTTACTTCCTCTCTACGAATGCTATGGGTTCAAACGTAACCGCTGCCTGGAAAATCCATAAGAAAGGAGCCTTTTTTGCCAACCCGTGTTATACTCAAATACACCCAACATGTATTCCAAGATCTGGAGATCATCAATCTAAATTAACATTGATGTCAGAATCCTTAAGAAATGACGGTCGTATTTGGGTTCCTGGTAGAAAAGATCATGTTGAATTAATAAGGTCTGGAAAAATGAAACCCGTCGAAATTTCTGAAGAGGATAGGGATTATTATTTAGAAAGAAGATATCCTGCCTTTGGTAACCTGGTTCCTCGTGATGTTGCTTCAAGAGCAGCTAAGGAAAGATGCGATGCCGGATATGGAGTTAATTCTACAGGGGAGGCAGTTTATCTAGATTACTCATCTGCTATTGAACGGTACGGAAAAACAGAAGCCAAAATTAATGGTTTAGATTCAAGTGATACCGAATTGATAACCAAGCTTGGTAAAAAAGTAATTGAGGCGAAGTACGGTAACTTATTTCAGATGTACGAGAAGATTACGGATGAAAACCCTTATGAAACTCCAATGATGATATATCCTGCTGTTCATTACACCATGGGAGGTATATGGGTTGATTACAACTTAATGACAACAATAGAAGGTTGTTATGCTGCGGGAGAAGCTAATTTTTCTGATCATGGCGCAAACAGACTTGGTGCTTCAGCTTTAATGCAAGGACTCGCCGACGGATACTTTGTTTTGCCGTATACAATAGGCGATTTTTTAGCTGCTGAAATTAGAACAGGAGAAATACCAAATGATACTCCTGAGTTTTTGGAAGCTGAAGATGACGTTAGAAAACAGATTGATTTCTTTGTCAACAACAAAGGAACAAAGTCTGTTGATCACTTTCATAAGCGACTTGGAAAAGTGATGTGGGATAAGGTTGGTATGTCCAGAAATATACCTGGACTACAAGAGGCTATACAAGAAATACAAGAAATTAGAGAAGAATTTTGGAAAGAAGTAAAAGTTCCTGGTGACGCTGATGGATTAAATCCTGAGTTAGAGAAAGCAGGAAGAGTTGCGGATTTTCTAGAGTTAGGAGAGCTTTTCGCTAAAGATGCTTTACACAGAAATGAGTCGTGTGGAGGTCATTTTCGAGAAGAATCTGTAGAGGTTGGAGGCCCTCAGGACGGAGAAGCACTAAGAGATGATGTGAACTTTAGGTATGTTGCTGCATGGGAATACAAGGGAGAGCCAAGTGATGCGGTTTTACACAAAGAACCTTTGGAGTTTAATGATATAGAATTAAAGCAGAGAAGTTACAAATAGGCAGAAGCCGAAAAACAGAAAAGCGTTATGAATTTAACACTGAAAATCTGGAGACAAAAAAACTCAAAAGCAAAAGGAGTAGTTGAAACGTACAAGCTAAAAGATGTTAGCCCAGATTCTTCATTTCTTGAAATGCTTGATGTACTAAATGAAGGTTTGGTAGAAAAGGGAGTTGAACCTGTAGCGTTTGATCATGATTGTAGAGAGGGGATTTGTGGAATGTGTTCTTTATACATAAATGGAGAGGCGCATGGTCCTGATAGAAAAGTAACTACTTGTCAGTTGCACATGAGAATGTTTAAGGATGGAGAAACAATAACCATTGAGCCTTTTCGTTCTGCAGGTTTCCCTATAGTAAAAGATTTGGTTGTTGATAGAAGTGCATTCGATAGAATTCAACAAGCGGGTGGTTATGTGTCTGTTAATACTTCTGGAAATACGCAAGATGCAAACGCATTGCCGATCCCTAAAGTAGATGCAGACAAAGCATTTGACGCAGCTACTTGTATCGGTTGTGGAGCCTGTGTTGCTACATGTAAAAATGCTTCTGCAATGTTGTTTGTTTCTGCAAAAGTTTCTCAGTTTTCTCTTTTGCCACAGGGTAAAGTTGAAGCCAACAGAAGAGTCGCCAATATGGTAGCTCAAATGGATGAAGAAGGTTTTGGAAACTGTACGAATACTGGAGCTTGTGAAGTAGAGTGTCCAAAAGGAATATCCTTGGATAATATTGCACGAATGAACAGAGATTTTCTAAAGTCTTTAGTAGTTGCTGAAGATAAATAATTATTGTTTTTACTCAGTATTGACGAAGTTTTTTCGATAACTTCAAAAAATACAATCTTTTCTAATAGTTGAAATGAGTTACATTTGTATTCATGAAACTGCCATATTCAATAAATGAAATTATACATCTAACAGAGGGAAACCTGCTTCAAGAAGGAAAAAATCATTTTGACGTCAGAACACTCCTTATTGATAGTAGAAGAGTTTCTAACCCTTCTGAATCTATATTTATTGCAGTTAAAGGTGAGCGGAATAATGGACATAAATTTATTTCGGAAGCATACCATAAAGGTTTGAGAGCATTTATTGTTGATGAAGACATTAGTTTAAATTTACTGAAGGATGCATGGGTAATTAGAGTACCGAATACTTTATTGAGCCTTCAGTTGATAGCACACAAGCATTTAAACAATTTTCATTTTCCAGTGGTCGGAATTACGGGGAGTAATGGAAAAACAATTGTTAAAGAATGGTTGTATCAACTTTTAAAAGAGGAATTTCATATAGTTAAGAGCCCCAAGAGCTATAATTCACAGGTTGGTGTTCCTTTAAGTGTTTGGCAGTCTGGTCCAGAACATAATTTTGGGATTTTTGAAGCTGGTGTTTCAAAGCCAGGAGAAATGGGTGCGCTTGAGTTTATGATTCAGCCAACGATTGGGATTTTCACCAATTTGGGAGGGGCTCACGATGAAAATTTTAAAAATTGGGATGAAAAAGCAAAAGAAAAATTGCGGCTTTTTGAAAAAGCAAAGGTCTTAATTTACTGTAGAGATTTTTCTCCTATTCATAATTTAGTCACAAAAAAAATTCATTTTAAAGAACTAAAAACGTTTACTTGGAGCAAAAAACTACCTGCTGATTTAATGGTTGGTAAAGTGGATAAAACGGACGTTGGTTCTAGTATACAAGCGGTGTTTCAAAATCAGTTTGTAAAAATAAGAGTTCCTTTTAATGACGACGCAAGTATTGAAAATTGTATTAACTGCTGGGCAACGCTACTGTTTTTAGGATATGATTCTGAGTGGGTGAACAAAAGAATTAAGTTTTTGTCTCCAGTTGCCATGCGGTTGGAATTAAAAGAAGGATTGAACAATTGCTCTATTATTAATGATTATTATAATTCGGACTTTAGCAGTTTGGATATTGCGCTTGATTTTATGGTGCAACAAAAACAGCAACTGAATAAAACAATCATTTTATCCGACATATTACAATCTGGAAAACAAGACGAAGAACTTTATCATTCTGTTGCAACTTTGTTAGCGTCCAAAGGAATTAAAAAAATAATAGGGGTGGGTAAAAACATCTCAGCTCAAAAGGAGTTTTTTCCGTCCTCAGCACGTTTTTATACTACTACAAACGATTTTATCCAAAGTATTGATTTGTCTTTGTTTAAAAATGAAACTATTCTTTTGAAAGGTGCACGCCCATTTGGTTTTGAGCGTATTAGTACACTATTTCAAAAGCGTGTTCATGAAACAGAATTAGAAATTAATTTAAATTCAATCGTTCATAATTTAAATTATTTTAAGTCAAAAATACTTCCAAAAACAAAAATCATGGCGATGGTTAAAGCTTTTTCTTACGGGAGTGGTTCTTATGAAATTGCTAATCTTTTCCAATACAATCTAGTAGACTATTTGGCTGTTGCCTATACTGATGAGGGTGTAGAGTTAAGAAGGGCTGGAATTACATTACCCATAATGGTTATGAATCCGGAACAACGCGCTTATGATTTAATGATTCAGAATCGTCTTGAACCTGAAATATATTCTTTTAAGGTGTTTGATTTGTTTACAAAAGCACTCAAAAGAAGCGGGTACAGAAACTCACCGGGGTATCCGGTTCACATTAAATTGGATACAGGTATGCATCGTTTAGGATTTGAAGAGCGAGATTTACATAAGTTAATCATTAAAATTAAAAATGATAAATTGATTAATGTAAAAAGTGTGTTTAGTCATTTGTCTACTGCTGATGAGCCCATTCATAAACTTTTCACAAAGGATCAAATCGATTTGTTTAAACGATTGAGTACTAAAATATGTGATAATTTAGGAGGTGAAATAATTAGACACATTGTTAATTCTTCAGGTACCTTAGCTTTTCCCGAAGCGCATTTTGATATGGTTCGATTAGGGGTCGGTTTATACGGCGTTTCTGCCTATTCCGAACATCAAGAAAAATTAGAACAGGTATCTCAATTAAAAACTACTATTTCCCAAATTAAAAAAGTACCTGCCCACGATTCTATTGGCTATTCCAGGATGGAGATGCCTACTAAAGATATTATAATAGCAACAGTTCCTATTGGTTATGCAGATGGTTTGAGACGAAGCTTGGGTAGGCGAAAAGGGCACATGCTTATTAATGGAAAAAAAGCACCTATTATTGGTAATGTCTGTATGGACATGTGCATGCTGGATATCACGAATGTTGATGCTGAAGAGGGAGATGAGGTTGTTGTTTTTGGTAAAGGGTTGCCTATTCAGAACTTCGCTAAGTTAATGAATACCGTACCCTATGAAGCGTTAACAGGAATTTCATCGAGAGTTAAACGCACATATTATCAAGAGTAATTAATTTAGTGCTATGTTAATTGATACACACGCCCATTTTTATTTAAAGGAATTCGATGACGATTTAAAGGATTGTATCCAGCGTTGCAAAGAAAATGGGGTTCAGCAAGTTTTGATGCCTAATGTTGATGTTGAATCCATTGAAAGGATGCACTTATTAGAAGATGGGGATTCTGATTTTTTTAAAAGTATGATGGGTATGCACCCTTGTTATGTTAAAAAAGGATATCAACAAGATTTAGAAACCTGTAAGTCTTGGTTTGAGAAACGTAATTACTGCTCAGTTGGAGAGATTGGGATTGATTTATATTGGGATAAAACTACTTTAGGAATTCAACAAGATGCATTCCGACAGCAAATCTGCTGGGCCAAAGAGTTTGATAAACCGATAGTTATTCATGCTCGAGAGAGTTTTAGTGAAATTTTTGATATCCTTGATGAAGAAAATGATGATGCATTAAAGGGGGTTTTTCACTGCTTTACTGGGGGTGTCGATGAAGCCCATAAGATAATAAGCTATGGAGGTTTTAAAATGGGTGTCGGAGGAGTCCTGACCTATAAGAAATCTGGATTAGATAAAATAATTCAACAGGTCCCTCTCTCGGAATTAGTTCTGGAAACAGACGCGCCATATCTAGCACCTACTCCAAAGAGAGGTAAGCGAAATGAATCCTCTTATTTACCATACATCGCAGAAAAACTTGCAGGGGTGAAAGGGGAAACTTTTAAGACTATTGCAGAGGTAACTACCTGGAATGCTAGGGAACTTTTTGGGTTGCATTAGGATGAAGCTTGCCCAAATTTCTTTATAACTCTATAATGCATCCCTATTGCCTTAAAAAAACTTCCATTTGAATAATAAGGGATATTATACTCTTTAGCCGTTTCTCTAACTATTTTTGAAATATGCCGGTAATGGACGTGACATATGCTTGAAAATAGATGATGTTCTATTTGGTAATTAAGCCCACCAATATACCAAGAAAACAATCTACTTTTTTGGGAGAAATTAGCTGTTGTTTGCAATTGGTGTATCTCCCAGTTGTTATCTATAATTTCATCTTCATTAGGTACTGGGAAGTGATTTTCTGGCATTACGTGAGCAAGTTGGAAAATCAGACTAAGAATAATACTACATACGTAGTGCATTAAGAACCATCCTACTAGAGTGGGTATTGCTGGAGTATTAAAAACAAAAATAGGAACAACTATGATATAACTCCAGTAAAAAACTTTCCAAAAAATAACAAAGAAAAGTTCTTTTCCAAATTCTTTTGGCTGGATTAACCCTTTCTTTTTAAATCTATAAATCTGCAAGTAGTCTTTCCACAAAACCCAACCAAAAGTCATTAATCCATAAGCGAAAATGAAAAATTTATGTTGATGCTTATGAATAGGCTTGTGTTCAGTGTGGGGTGAAAATCTTAAAAAACCTGGCCCATCAATATCTTCATCAAGCCCTTCAACATTAGTAAAAGTATGGTGAAGAACATTGTGCTGTAGTTTCCAAAGTTTTGCGCTACCACCAACAACGTTTATGGTTGACCCCATTATTCTATTGATTATTTTATTTCTAGAAAAAGACCCATGGTTTCCGTCATGCATGATTGATAATCCAATTCCTGCCATACCAACACCCATGAAACTCCAAAGTCCAATAACTGCCCACGTATTTGTAACAGTTGAGGAAACAATAAGTAAGAAAGGGATGAAGTAAATAGAAAGCATCACAAAGGATTTGAAAAACATATTAAAGTTTCCAAATCGATCAATATCATTCTTCTTAAAATAGTCGTTGACTCTATGTTTAAGTATTTTTGAGAAATCAGAAGCTAGGTTCCTATTGAACTTTACGGTTTTTTGTCTCATCGGCGGTAAAAGTAAGACTTTAATGGTCGAAAATCCAGTAAATGGCTTATTTTTATTATAGACAAAGTTGATTAAGCGGACCTAAAAGAGGTGCGTTCTTTCGTGTTTATTAAGCTTTTCACTGTGTTTAAAATGGCTTTTTTATCATAATTACATTCAGCGTGAAGTTCACCTTGAGTTCCGTGCTCAATATATTCATCGGGGATACCTAGTCTTTTAATTTGAGCAGAATACCCATGGTCAACCATGAACTCAATTATAGCGCTTCCCATACCTCCGATGATACATCCATCCTCAAGTGTTATAATTTTATCAAATTTTCCAAAAATCTCATGAAGAAGTATCGAATCTAAAGGTTTTGCAAAACGCATATCATAATGAGCAGCATCAATACCTTCGTTATTTAATTCTTCGCACGCATCAACGGCATAATTTCCTACATGACCTAGAGAAAGTATAGCAATATCAATCCCGTTTTTAATTTTTCTTCCAGTGCCTATTTTAATTTCTTTAAAAGGAGTTTTCCATTCGGTCATTGCTCCTTTTCCTCTAGGATATCGAATAGAAAAAGGACCTTTGTTGGGGAGTTGTGCCGTATACATAAGATTTCTCAACTCTTCTTCGTTCATAGGTGCGCTTACCACAATATTGGGTATGCAGCGCATGTAGGCAATATCATAAGCCCCATGATGGGTAGGTCCGTCGGCACCAGCTACACCCGCTCTGTCTAAGCAAAAAACTACATTTAAGTTTTGAAGCGCAACATCATGAATTACTTGATCATATGCACGTTGCATAAAAGAGGAATATATGTTACAGAAAGGAATTAACCCTTGTGTGGCTAAACCTGCAGAAAAAGTTACAGCATGTTGTTCGGCAATACCAACATCAAATGATCTGTCTGGCATTGCTTTCATCATGATGTTTAATGAGCTGCCAGTAGGCATAGCGGGAGTTATCCCCATTATTTTTGGGTTTTTCTCAGCTAATTCAACAATTGAATGTCCAAATACTTCTTGATATTTAGGAGGTTGCGGGCTTTTCGGAGTTACTTTAACAATTTCCCCTGTGTCTTTATTAAATACACCAGGCGCATGCCATTGGGTTTGGTCTCCCGATTCTGCGGGTTTATACCCTTTCCCTTTTTTTGTGAGAACATGTAAAATCTTAGGTCCAGGAATTTCTTTTAAATCTTTTAAGGTTTTCACCAAATGTTTAACATCATGACCGTCAACTGGTCCAAAGTATCTGAAATTAAAGGATTCAAATAAGTTCGAGGTGCCTAAAACCGAAGTTTTAACCGCATCTTGAATTTTTGATGCGATGGACTGAGCGTTTGGGCCAAACTTGCTAATGTGCCCAAGCAAGTTCCATATTTCATCTTTAACCTTATTATATGTAGCAGAAGTTGTTATGTCTGTTAAATACTCATTAAGAGCAGTTACGTTTGGGTCAATGGACATGCAGTTGTCGTTCAAAACAATTAATAAATTACTGTTTTCAACTCCTCCATGATTCAATGCTTCAAAAGCCATTCCTGCAGTCATTGCTCCATCACCAATTACAGCAATGTGTTGTTTTTCATTATCACCAAGATATTTGCTAGCAACACTCATTCCTAAGGCTCCAGATATTGATGTGGATGAATGTCCAACACCAAAAGTGTCGTATTTACTTTCCGTTCGCTTTGGAAATCCACTTATTCCTCCATAAACTCTTTGGGAAGGGAAGTTATCACGACGACCAGTAATGATTTTATGTCCATAGGCTTGATGGCCAACATCCCAAACTAGCTGGTCTTCTGGAGTGTTAAAAACGTAGTGAAGAGCAGTTGTTAATTCTACAACGCCTAAACTGGCACCAAAGTGCCCTCCTTTTTTAGAAACAACTTCAACAATATAATCTCTTAACTCGTTACAAAACTGAGGTAAATTTTTACTGGCCAGTTTTTTGAGATCGTTTGGATTATCTACCGCTTTTAATAATTCTCCTTGTTTAAAATCCATAATGATTTGTCAACGCGAATTTAAGGAAAATAATCACTCCAATAAAGGGATTTTAACAAATAAAAACCTTTATTTAACTACTCTTAACAGCAATTCCGTAGTTCATTTACATTGAAAACCATTCACACCTGAAAGATTTCCGTTCACCACTTTTTTTGTAAAAGCAAAACAAAGTAAACGTTTTTGTTTTATTTTTGTTTCCGGTGAATTTTATAGAACTATCCAACCAAAAGGAAATTGCTCTCATTAAGCGGGTTAATGATGTTTATATCAATAAAGGTGTAAAACGGACCACCATGGATGATATGGCTAAATCGCTAAATGTGTCCAAAAAGACGCTTTACAAATATGTGAAAAACAGGAAAGAATTGGTAATGAAGTCAACCTATTTTCATGTTTCAAGAGATAGAAAAAGGGTTACAGAGATACAAAACGAGAATTATAATCCAATAGTTGAACAATATGAATTAGCAAAGTTCGTGATAGAAACAATTTCAAAAATAAATCCTGTTCTACATTTTGATTTAGAAAATTATTTTCCAGAAGCATGGCACTATTTGAATCAATATTTCAACGGCTTTGTTTTTGAAAGTTTATACCGAAATTTAATAAGAGGTCAGTCAGAGGGGATGTATCATTCAAATTTTAAACCAGAAATTGTTGCCCGTTTTTTTGCGACTAGAATTGATGTTATTTTTGATGGGGAATTATTTCCTTCCTCTGAATTTAACTTTAAAGACATTTACTTAGAGTATTTGATGTATCATTTAAACTCAATTGTTTCTGAACAGGGCAAAGAGACATTAAACACACTTGATTTTAAACATTTATAGGATGAAATTCGGTAAGAAAAAAATAAAGAATTTAATTTTTTGGTTTATTGTATCTGCTGGGCTTGCTAAGGCTCAGAGTTTTTCTCTAAAACAAGCTCAAGATCATGCTGTTGAAAATTATTTTGAGTCCGTTAATGCTGGGTTGGATATAAAAAAATCTAAGGCAAGAATTTGGGAAAACACCGCAATGGGTCTCCCTCAGGTTAATGCTTCGGGTAGTTACAGGTATGCCGCAGATTTAGAGTTTGATTTCGACCTTTCAGGAGGTTTGCCGCCAGGACAAGATTTTATTGCTGTTTTTGCTGCGGATAATATTTCTCAAGGTAAAATTGAAGCATCTCAACTAATTTTTGATGGTTCTTACATCGTTGGTTTACAAGCTGCAAAAAAGTATTATGAGTTTACAAAACTGGATAAGGAAAAAACAAATAATGAAGTAAAGAAAATGGTTTCTTCCTCATATTATCTGGTTTTAGTTGCTGATGAAAATATTAAATTTTTAGAGGCGAGTTTTCAAAATATGGATGCCTCTATTAAAGAAACAAATGAATTGGTAGAGCAAGGTTTCCTTGATGAAACAGAACTGGATCAGTTGATGTTGTTGAAATCTGATTTAGAAATCACATTGCAAAGCGCTAAACAATCGAAAGATGTTGCCTTAAAAATGCTAAAATTAAACTTAGGCCTAGAGTTAGGCTCGAACATCACATTATCCGATAGTTTAACCGGAATAATGGAAGAAATTAATTTGGATGCATTATTAGGACAGCAATTTGATGCTGCTGAAAATCCTGAGCTGAAAGTTCTTCAGGCGCAAAGAGATTTACTCAGTTTAAATGTGAAAAGATTTAAGGCCCAAAGATTGCCCACAGTTGCTGCTTTTTATGCGTATCAAAATACAGCATATCAGTTTGATTGGAATTGGTTAAAAGATGCTTCATGGTATGATGCTCAAAATATTGGGGTATCCGTTTCTATTCCTCTTCTGAGTAGTGGGCAGCAAGGAGCTGTTATTAAACAGGCTAAATTGGAATTAATAAAAATGGAAAACACTTTAGTGTACGCTGAACGTGCTTTTAATATCCAATTTACAAATGCTATTAATAATTTGAATGTAAAAAATGCAAATTATGGAAATTCGAAAAAAAGTTTACTAATAGCTAAAAAAATATTTGACAGAACTCAGATTAAATATCAAGAAGGTTTGTCATCAAGTTTTGAGCTTTCTCAAATAAAAAATCAAGTTTTGCAATCCCAAGGGAAATATATTCAATCTCTTTTTGATGTATTAAATGCTAAAGCAGAACTTGATAAGTTGCAAAATAAATAAAAGTTTAAAAAGACTCTATTAGGGTTTATAGAGTTATTTATATAAAAAGTTTAAAATAAGATTAAATGAAAAAGTTTGGGGTTGTATTAGTAATGTTAGTAGTATTTGTTTCTTGCGATTCAGTTGATCCAAATGATTTAGAAGGTTTGTTAGCTGCTAGAAAAGAATTGTTGTCCTTTAAAAAGGAACTAATAGAAAATCATGAAGAAACCTTAGAAAAGCAAGCCTTAAAAATCCACTGGTTAGATTCTTCGATTAATGCTCATCCTGATAATAAAGATGCGGTTCCTGATATTAAAAAAGTGCCTGTTACAGTAATTAAAGTTCAGCAAAAAACCTTTGAGCATTTTTTCGAAGTGCATGGAAATGTTGAGGCTTCAGAAAATGCCGCAATATATACTCAAGTTCCAGGCCGGATTAGTCAAATTCACGTAATTGAAGGGCAAGAGGTTCGAAAGGGAGATCTACTAATTTCTATTGATGCGGCTCAATTGGAGTCGGGAATTAAAGAATTGGAGAAAGGATTAGAATTGGCCAATAAAATGTATGTAAAGCAGAAGGCTCTTTGGGATCAAAAAATTGGTTCTGAAGTACAGTTTTTAGAAATAAAAAATAATAAAGAGTCATTAGAGCAACGGTTAGTTACTACAAAAGAGCAATTAAATATGTATAAAATAAGAGCCCCGTTTAATGGCGTTGTAGACGATGTTGTTCCTAAAATTGGAGAGGCTGCAGCCCCTGGTTTCCCAGTTGCAAGGGTGCTCAATTTAAGAAAGGTGTACCTAGAGGGGGCGGTTTCAGAAAAATACATTTCATCGGTTCACGCAGGTGGTTTTGTTGAAGTTAAATTCCCTTCTTTAGGAGAATCGGTTAAAGGGAAAGTCAGTCGGGTAGGAAACTTCATAAATCCAGCGAATAGGACATTTCAGGTAAAAGTTGAGTTTAATAACGTAAAAGGAAAGTATAAGCCCAATCAATTAGCAGTCATGAAAATTAGAGATTATCAAGCTGAGGATGCCATTGTTATTCCATCTCGAATTGTTCAGCAAGACAGGAGTGGTCAAGATTACGTTTATACTTTTGAAGGAAAAGGGATTCAACGCGTAAAGAAAATCGAGTTAAAATTAGGTGCGTTTTATGATGGTTTTGTTGAGGTTGTATCGGGGCTAGACTCAAGTATAGTTCTCATTGATAAAGGTTCTAAATCAGTTCAAGCTGATGATGCTATTGAAATAAAATAGTTTGCGATTGTAATTTTTTAAAATTCTAAGAAATGTCTGATAATAACAAGAAAGGATTAAAAGAATTTGGGTTATCTACTCTGTCTTTAAAAAATCCTGTCACAATAATTGTATTATCCGTAATACTTGCGGTTGTTGGGATAACGTCTTATCTAGGTATGCCTAGGGAAGCGTTTCCTGAAGTGGTAATACCACAAATTTATGTAGGGACTCCATATCCAGGTAATTCACCACTTGATATAGAAAAATTAATCACACGCCCTTTAGAAAAAGAAATTAATACGATTACTGGTATTGATGATATAAAATCAACATCGGTAGAAGGGTATTCTACGATAGATATAAAGTTCGATTTTTCAATTACCCCAGAGCAAGCTTTAAGAAAAGTTAAAGACGCTGTTGATAAAGCCATGGGGGACCCCAGTTTCCCAAAAGATTTACCTGCTGATCCAAATGTTTTTGAAATGAACATGTCAGAATTGGTACCCGCTCTTAATGTAAACCTATCGGGAGACTTTTCGATGGAAATGTTAAAAGAGTATGCTGAAATTTTGGAAGAAAGAATAGAAGATATCCCTCAAATTACAAAAGTTGATATCAGAGGAATTCAAGAAAAGGAGGTCAAAATTGACGTAGATCTTTTTAGGATGGAGAGCATGGAGGTTACGTTTAATGATGTTGAAAATGCAATATCTTCTGAAAATATGACGATTTCAGGCGGAGATGTTGTTATGGACGGTATTAGAAGAAATGTTCGACTAATTG
>JBJKXR010000013.1:0-7346 GCA_045561495.1 Flavobacteriales bacterium
CCTTGCAAGTTTTTGGGGATAATTTTAGAAAATCAGAACATGTTGTGAATATGCAGGCTACTCAAGGAGCTGAATATGATACGTACATCCTTCTTAAGGATCATTTAAAGCAAGCTTATACTGCGCTTAGAAACGACTTGGCAAAAAAGGTTTTGGGCAGAGGATGGGAAGATTTGACCCCACAAGAAAGAGAAATGTTGAAAATGGTGTACAAAGAAAATATTTCAGAGGCACCTGTGGTTCAGTAAAAAGAGAAAACAGTTATGTCTAAATTCGACGACGGCAAAAAGAAAAGAATAGAGCCAGGAATCTCAACAGCATCCTTACCGGATATTGTATTCATGCTTTTGTTCTTTTTTATGGTAGCAACGAAGTCTAAGGATAACGAGGCGAGTGTAATGGTAAAACTACCTACTGCTTCTGAAACAGGTAAATTAGAAGATAAAACACCAACTGCCTATATTCAGTTAGGAGTACCTGTAAAGTCTTTGCAGAAAGTCTATGGAGATAAAACTTCAATACAGTTGAATGATGCCATCAAAAATAAAAAAGACATTCGTATGTTTCTGGACGAGAAAAGGGCCAGTATTAAATCTAGCTATTCTGAAGTAGACCCCCAAATAGGTGCTTCAAAAGCAAAAAAAATGGTAGTGTGTTTAAAAGTTGATAGAAAAACAAAGCTTGGAATTGTTAGTGAGGTAAAAGAGGAGTTGAGAGATGCCTCTGCTTTAAAAATTAACTACATTGTTAACGAGGGTAAGTAGTTTTTAAGTTCCTATACTTTTTCTTTTTTAGTTCATCATACTATTTTTCAAAAAACGAATTTACTTACTATAGCATTTAAATGGCATACTATTGGATGTGCTTTAGATAATGAAGTTTTTATGCCGTATTCCGTTAAAAGTCCACTTTGTTAACTTAAATAAGTGAATATTCATTAAGGGTTAAAATACTACAGTAGTATTTTAAAAGTTACATTTATTAAACAACCGTTTTGTTATGAGCAGTGTTTTAGAAATTATTCAGCAATTAAGAACAAATCAAAAAGCTTTTAATGCTAATTTGACAAAAATAGAAGATTTGGGGAACCGTGTAAATAAGTCTCTTTTGAGAGAGCTGATTCAAGATGCACGGGAACTGCACGAGGGTTCTGTTATTTTATCGTATATCTTGTTTCATGAACAGAATCAAAAGAGTGAGCAATTGGAAATTCCATTGAAAGAACCTTTACAGGACGATTCCTCAAATTCAAGTCATAATAATGGGATTTCGAAGTCGGGAGATGATCATGAAATAGAGGCCGCCTTAAACGAGGCTTTAGATTTTTCCCAACAAAAAAACACAAAAACAGAAGAAGTTTTAACTGAAATGGAAGATGAAATACCCACACAAGAGAAAATAGTAGAGCAGTTGGAGGATGAAATAGCATCCGTTATATCAGCAAACTCTTCTAGTTCTATTTATGAACATCAAGAGGAGGAAGACAATAGCCTAGCAGCAAAGTTGGCCCGGAAAAAAATTGATGATTTAAATGCCGCTATTGGAATAAACGAAAAATTCTTGTTTACAAATGAACTTTTTGATGGGAATACAGAACAGTTTTTAAAAACAATAGAGGTATTGAATGATTGTGTTTCATTAACTGAAGCGACAGATAAATTAATAGCAGTTGCTCAAAAAAGAAGCTGGATAGTAGACGAAGAACCTTATCAGAAATTACAATTATTACTTTCCAGAAAGTATCAGTAATGGATTATAAAACACAATGAAGTACTTTAATAACATAATTGAAGCTAAGTCGATAATAGATATTAAGTATAAAAAATGAATGATGCACTAGATCCAGCGCGAGAAAATCTTTCAAGTCCAGAAGTAGAATTTGAAAGAGTTCTTCGCCCAAAAGCGTTTGATGACTTTACTGGTCAAAAAAAAGTATTGGATAATCTCTCTGTGTTTGTTCAAGCAGCTTTAAAAAGAGAAGAGGCTTTGGATCATGTTTTATTGCATGGCCCTCCTGGTTTGGGTAAAACAACATTAGCGAATATCATTTCTAATGAACTGGGGAGTACTATTAAATTGGTCTCTGGTCCAATGCTTGATAAACCTGGTGATTTAGCGGGTCTTCTTACCAATTTAGGAGAAGGAGACGTTTTGTTTATTGATGAAATTCATCGATTGAGTCCCGTAGTTGAGGAATATTTGTATTCGGCTATGGAGGATTACAAGATTGATATTATGATTGATTCAGGACCGAATGCGAGGACTGTTCAAATAGGATTGGAACCTTTTACGTTAATTGGAGCAACAACACGGTCAGGGTTGTTAACATCACCGCTTAGAGCTCGTTTTGGAATTAATTGTCGATTGGAATATTATGATGCAGAATTGTTGCACTTAATTATATTACGCTCCGCCCATTTGTTAAATGTGCCTATCAATGAAGATGCTGCTTTTGAAATTGCAAGAAGGAGCAGAGGTACACCAAGAATTGCAAACGCAATCTTAAGAAGATTGCGTGATTTTGCTGAAATTAAAGGTGATGGTACAATTACTATGAAAGTAACCAACAATGCTTTAAAAGCATTGAATGTTGATGAAAATGGTCTTGATGATATGGACATTAAGATTCTTACAACCATTGTAGACAAGTTTAAAGGTGGTCCTGTAGGCATAAATACAATAGCAACTGCTGTTGGTGAAGACGCAGGAACGATTGAGGAGGTATATGAGCCTTTTTTAATTAAAGAAGGGTTTATTAATCGGACACAAAGGGGAAGAGAAGCTACTGAACAAGCTTACAAACACTTAGGAATCAATTTTAGAGGATCAACAGGGAGTTTGTTTTCGTAGGTGTTTTAAATTACAATGTTTCTTATTTACTGCGATAAAGAAAATATTTACCGCATTAGAGTTACTGTTCCAGTTTTTTCATAATGCCTGTCAGAATGTACTTTCTTATAGATAATTTTATAAACGTAAACATCAATTTGTTGAGGTTTTCCATTAATGGTTCCATCCCAACCTGAATTTATGTCGTGTGTTTTAAAAATAATTTCTCCCCAACGGTTAAAAATATACATTGTAAATTCATCAATTGCATGACTTTTGGCTGTAAACTGTTCGTTTTTATAATCGTAATTGGGCGTAAATGAGTTTGGAATCCATAACGGGAAAATTACGTTTACAATAACAGAATCCTTAATATAGCACCCTTTTGAATCCATATATTCAAATCTGTAGGTTATATCTTCCTGAGCTTCAATTCCAACATCAGAACACGTATTGCATGAAATGTAATTGCCGGGATTCCAACTGTAGGTGTAATCGGGAAGCAAATTCAACTCAAGAGTTTCTCCAAAATCGAGTGTATAAGTAGGATTAATAGGTTGTTCTTCTGTTTTGAATACAGTAACGTTTATAGTGTCTTCTAAAACACAGCTATTATCACTCAATTGAATTACAAATGACTCATCTTTTATAGGGTATACTACTTGTTGGTTGGATGTGGTGTCTGTGAAATTTCCATTTTGCCATGAAATTTCAGAGGTAGAAGTTATTGATAGAGGAACCCTTTCACCAATACAAACCGAAGTGTCTGGAGAAGTGATTCTTTCAATTATTATGGTTTCAATATTGAATGTATCAATTGCTTTGCCGCACAAAGCATTTGTTTCAAAATATATAGATTCATCACTAAGAGTCGGAAATGAAAGTGTATCATTTGCTAAAGAATAAGACTCTCCATTTAAGGTGCTGTATGTGTTGTTTTCAAAAGTTTTAAAATAGAACTTTATAGAGTCTCCATAACATGAAGTTCCATTTTTAGTTCCTCCAATTGGAGCGGCTAAAAAAGGTACTGTTATTTCATCCTTAACAATTCCACATCCTGCTTCATATTCTACATAAAAAAGAGTATTGGTGTCGGCATTCAAGGAAATTGCGTTTGTGTTTCCTGAAATTGGACCATTTACATTACTCCAAGAATAGTCTGTTGTGTTTGGGCCATCTACAAGTAGGGATAAGTTACCTGTATTACAATCATAGGAGTCAATTGTTAAATCCAATTCAACACCTTCTGCAACCTCTATAACAACTTCAGTTGTATCCGTAAACGGGCATTTACTGGGGTCTATTGCAACTAGTTGTACATTGAAGAAACCGGCTTCTAAAAATTCGAATTGGCCATCTTTACTTTCTACTATAGATTCATCAGGATAAATCCATTTAAAATCTTTACCTCCAGTACTTACATTGGTAAAATTGACGACATTCTTTGAACAATAAATAGAGTCTTGTTCAAATTTTATATTTGCTGTTAACGTTGACGCATCCATTTTTATCAATGCTAAATTGCATGATGAATTATTGTCTTCAGAATAGGCACCTGGAGTTATAGGAAAAGTTGATCCGCTCCCACAAGCACATACCGATTGATAAATCGTACCATTTCTATCAAATCTACTTGTTCCACCGTCAACATGCTCTTCTGCATATAAATTTCCGATAAAGCTTCCATAGCTAATTTCATTAAAATCTTCTTCCAGAACTATAATGTAAAAGTCAGAGCCATCCGTTTGAGGTTGTATTGCATCAGAGGTAACTGGAAAGTCTTCAATTCCTTTGTAGGAAGCATAATCATTAAATCCCCCTCCCCATCCAGAAACGTATACTTCTTTACAGTCACTAACCATTAATGCTGTGGGAACTAATTCTGTAGAGCTTGATCCATTTCCAAATACCGTTGCTTTTTCAAGAACCGTTAATTCTTTGTTGTATTTTTGAAGAAATTGTTTGCTACCAGGATTACTGTATACTCCGTTAGATACGGGCATATTTCCTTCTGACTGTCCAAAGCAATATACAGCTCCGTCACTATCAACATCAACTAAATAGTTTTGGTCATAACTACTGCTGCCAATATATGTTGTTTTTAGTAGTGATGATCCGTTTGCAGAAATTCTTGCTAAGAAGCCATCTATTGAGCCACTATAACTTGAATTATAGCTGCCTGAAACCTCCTGGAGATTAGAGCTAGTAGTACCCCCAGAAATATATATCTCACCAGCGTCATTTTGCTTAATAGAATAACAAGCATCATTACCTGACCCTCCGAAGTAACTTCCAAATATTAAAGTGCTTAAATTAGAATTGAATTTCGCGACACAACCATCCTGAGAACCACCACCATAAGTTGTTTGGAAACCACCATTTGTTGGTAAATCGCTAGAGATTGTTACAGAGGAGATTAGAATATTGTCATTTTTGTCAACAATTACTTCTCCTCTATTTCCATCTCCGTAATTTCTAAACAGGCCTAAATACTCTTCTCCGTCATTGATACCATCATTATTGTTACCGCCATAATATGTGCTTGACAATAATTGAGTGAAATCATTGTTTAGTTTAGCGAGAACAATATCCGTTCCATTTGAAAATGTAAGATAGCCTGCTTCTGTCGAACTTCCACCATTAAATGTATTGTCATATGAGTTTGAAACTGTTGGAAAGTTTGAGGAGCTTGATGCTCCATAGATCACTAATTCACCCTTGCTATTTACAATCATACTATGAGGAGCTTCTGTTCCATTTCCCCCTAAATATGTTGATGCTATCAATGTACTTCCGTCTGGACTGAATTTGGAAATAGACATATCTACTGAACCTCCTCCAAAAAAGCTACTATATGCACCAATGGTAGTTGGGTATGAGGAGCCAAATGCGACACCACCACCATAAGCATAACCTAAATTATCGTATGTTGCTGAGAACCCCCAATTATCTGAATATGATCCACTAAATGTGACAAAGTTTAATTGTGGGTCTATGGTTAAGGTTTTTGATTTATCATATGTATCTAATGCAATTCCGAATGTATTATCTGATAGTTTTTTAAACTCGGTTTTGATGTAAGTATTCGGTTGGTCTGAGGTAAAAGAATACGGTGCAGAATCTTCTATGTTTCCAACACTGGTGACGAGTATAAGTTTATTTTGAATATGACGAATGTTTTCTAGCCCATTGTATACTATTCCTATATCATTAGGGTTGGCTCCTGGATTAACAATAAAATCATACTTTATAGAGCTTTTATCAAAGGAAAGTTTAAGATCGATCCCTTCGTATAAATTAGGGAGAATTATTTCTTGAATAGGGATCAATTCACTTACCCATTTGGAAGGGTCATTTCCTAAGAAAGAACTAACTCTAAATGATAATTTACTCGATTCTGATCCAAAACCTAATTCATTTGCGTTTTTGAATTTTACGGTAAAAACATGTCCACCAACGTTTTTAGTTGATTCATGATGACTTTTTTGATGATTGTGATGCACATCATGACCTATTGCATTATCAAATTCTGTTGGATTTAGAACATGGATTTTAAACCCGTCTTTTTCAAGATAAAAATTACCATAGTTTAATCGCGCATGGTACAAAACATTATCTGGAAGTTGTCCTTTGTTTTTCAGAAAGTAACCTCCATTTCCAAAGGACAAATAAGGAATGATTCCTAAGATAATAATTAGTACATGTTTTATCACTATACTTTTATTGTTTTTGACACGAATTGCGCCTTATATTTTTATGGTTTTGTTTAAGTAAAGCCCAACTTTCGGTTGCGAATATAATATATATGAAATGCTATGTCAATATTTCAATGTTAATATATTTAAAAACAAATCAAACCGGTTAAAAAAAAGATATTTAAATAAAAAAAAGTCAGGGTATCCTGACCTTTTTTCTTGAGCATTTAAAATTTATTTTCCAGCAAGTTCAGCTTGTACTTCATTCATTACTAGATTTTGACGTCGAATGGATTCTTTGTGTATCAATTTTAAATAATTTTTCACAAAATTATCGTCTAATCCCATAGCAACTCCTAAGGAAACTCTTTTATTAACAATTTCTTCCCATCGATCAACTTGCAAAATAGTAACACTATTGTCTCTTTTGTATTTTCCAATTTGATCCGCTATGTTCATTCTGGATGCTATTTTTTGGAAGATGTCATCGTCTAATTCGTCAATTTCTTTTCTTAAAGAATCCAGTTGATTTGTATCTGCAGTTTCTACGGATTCCTGTCTAAATGTTAAACTATTTAACAACTCTGTTAAACCACTTGGTGTAACTTGTTGTGCAGCGTCTGACCATGCTACTGATGGAGAAATATGAGACTCAATCATTAGCCCCTCCATGTTTAAGTCTATTGCTTTTTGACATACATATGGCAATAAATCTCTATTCCCTGCAATGTGCGATGGGTCATTTATAATATCAATTTGAGGGAATTTTCTCATCATTTCGATTGCCATGTCCCATTTTGGTAGATTTCGGAATGGTGTTTT
>JBJKXR010000014.1:0-43996 GCA_045561495.1 Flavobacteriales bacterium
CCAAGCGATATTATTTCAAGCCAAACACTAACACATCAAGAATCCAATTATAATGAACCGATAAAACAAAATAATTCAAACAAACCTGAAGGAGATCTCCATTTATCTAAAAATAAAGAATCCGTCTCAGCCGAAAAATTAGATTCTAGCAATGAGGAATCAAATCCATCCGATTCTTTGTTAATACCAAGTGACAAAAAAAATATAAATAATTTACCAACGAACAGACAAAACACAAAAAGTGAAACTGACGAAGCTAAAGATTCAAAAAAGAACAATTCAAAATTTACCAAAAGTAGTTACAAAAGAAAAGTAAGATCGATAAAGTCACTTAAACAAGTTCCTGACAAATACAAAAATGAAGCATACTCAACAAATGATTTAGTTGATTTTTACGGTGGAAATAAGAATCTAGAAAAGGAGTTATTAGGTAAATTAAAAGGGAAAATTAAAGATACTCATATTCCTAAAAAAAACACATCAATAGTATTCAAATTTAATGTTACATATGACGGAAAAATTAACGAAATAAACATACAATCTCGAGTAAATATAGAACTTGAAGAAATTATCAAACAAACAGCAATTAATTTAACTACATGGACTAAAGGAAGCAAAAACATACCTGTCATATATACTGTTTATATAACATTTAAATAAAGTAGTTTCAGTTATAGGATAAAGAAATATTTCTTTCCCTATCTTTAAATATTTATTGCCTCCTTTTTATGTGTGGAATAGTTGGAATTTTCGCAAAAGACGACACTGGAAATCTTAATTTTTCCAATCTTAATAGTGCTGTAGATGCTTTATACCTTAGAGGTCCTGATTCAAAAGGAATTTATACGGATGAAAATATTGGTTTAGGACATACAAGACTTAGCATTATAGACACCAGTGACTCTGCTAAACAGCCTTTCTCATCACCCAACAAAAGATATACGCTTGTATTTAATGGTGAAATATATAATTATAAAGAGCTAAGAAAAGTTCTGGAAAGAAAAGGCTATTCTTTTAAAACATCTTCTGACACAGAAGTTTTACTGTTCCATTTAATTGAGTTTGGCGAAGATGGAATACATGATTTAAATGGTTTTTTTGGATTTGCTTTTTATGACAGAGAAAAAAAAGAAACTATTGTTGCTAGAGACCGGTTTGGAATAAAACCTTTGCATATATACGAAGATGAACATCAATTAATCTTTGCGTCAGAAATGAAAGCAATTTTTAAATTTAACATCACCAAAACTATTAACTCATCTTCCCTACAATTATACTTTAAATTCAATTACATTCCACAACCCTTATCCATTCTTGAAAATTGTAAAAAACTTCAACCCGGAGAATTGTTAAAATGGAAAAATGGAAAATCAGAAACAAAAAAATACTACACATTATCCTATACACCAGGTAACTATATTTTTTCAGATTATAAAAAAGCTCAACTTAAACTCAGAGAATTACTAGAAGAAAGTGTTTCAAAAAGGTTAGTTTCAGACGTGCCGATTGGTGCCTTTTTGAGCGGCGGTATCGATTCCTCTGTAATTACAGCTTTAGCCTCTAAACACACGAAAAATTTAAACACCTTTTCCATAGGGTATAAAGATGAGCCATTATTCGATGAAACCAACTATGCAAAACTTGTAGCAGAGAAATATAAAACAAACCATACCGTATTTGAACTTAAAAATGATGATTTATACCAACAATTAAATAAGGTTTTAGAATACAACGATGAACCCTTTGCCGATAGCTCTGGATTAGCGGTAAATATTTTAAGTATGCACACTCGAAAAAAAGCAACTGTTGCATTATCAGGAGATGGTGCAGATGAAATTTTCAGTGGGTACAATAAACACATGGCTGAGTTCCTCGCGAGAGAAAATGGGCTTAAAAATAATATTGTTTTTGCCGGAAGACCCCTATGGAAGATTTTGCCGAAATCAAGAAATTCTAAAATTGGTAACCTTAACCGTCAACTTTTGAGATTTGCAGACGGCATAAAAAAGGGCAACACTGAACGATATTGGGATTGGGCAGGAATTTTAAAAGATGATGAAGCAGCTAATTTTATTAGAAAGACAAATCCAATTCAGTTTGAGGCTGACAAAAAAAACCTTTTAAATCCTACATTAGAGTCCGATGATTTTAATGGTGTACTCTTCCAAGATGTACATCAAGTTTTGGTAAGTGACATGCTTACAAAAGTTGATTTAAATAGTATGAACAATAGCTTAGAAGTTCGAGTTCCTTTTTTAGATCACAAAGTTGTGGAGTTTGCCTTTCAAATACCTCAAGAATTTAAGATTCAAAAAGGAATAAAGAAAAAAATTCTTCAAGAAACCTTTAAAAACGAATTGCCTGATGAATTGTTTAAGCGTCCGAAACACGGTTTTGAAGTACCATTACTAAAATGGTTTAGGGGAGATCTTGAACAAGAGATAAAATCAAACTATTTAAATCGAGAATTTATTGAAGAACAAAAAATATTTAACTGGAACTATATCAGTGATTTAACAAAAAAACTTTACTCGAATAACCCTGAAGATTCTGCTGCATCCATTTGGGCGTTTATTGTTTTTCAACATTGGTGGAAAAAATGGTACAATTAATCTATTAAACTCTAGTTTTACTCAAGGTTTATCTCCATTATTTTGCTTACTTTTGCGATTGATATTTTTTAAAAATGCCAAAGGTTTTAAGGATAATTAATAGGTTTAATTTGGGTGGACCAACTTACAATGCCGCCTATCTTACAAAATATCTTCCTGAAGAATACGAAACATTACTTATTGGTGGTGATAAAGAAGATACTGAAGATTCATCGCAACACATACTTGGTGAGTTAGGATTAAATCCTATTATTATTCCAGAAATGAGAAGAGCCATTCGTTTTGGAAACGATTATGCAGCCTATAAAAAAATTAAGCAAATAATTGAAGAATTTAAACCTGACATAGTGCACACCCATGCTTCTAAAGCTGGAACACTTGGCAGAATGGCGGCTTTTTCATGTAAAGTACCTGCTGTAGTGCATACCTTCCATGGACATGTTTTTCATAGCTATTTCAACAAAACAAAAACAAGAATTTTTAAGCGAATAGAAAAAAAACTTGCTGAAAAGAGTTCAGCAATTATTGCAATTTCAAACCTACAAAAACAAGAATTGGGAAGCGTTCATAAAATTGCGAACCTGGATAAAATTGAAGTTATTCCTCTTGGTTTTGATTTAAACCGTTTTCAAGATAACCTTGATAAAAAAAGAGCTGTTTTTAGAACTGAATATCAAATTGAAGACGATGAGATTGCTATCGGTATTATTGGAAGGTTAGTTCCTATAAAAAACCATAAACTTTTTATTCAAGCGCTTAAAAAAGTACTGGAAACAACCAATAAAAAAGTAAGAGCTTTTATAGTAGGCGACGGTGAATCAAGAGATGAAATAATTGCTATTGCCGATGAATTGGGTATTGAATATTCAAGAAGTAATATAGCTTTTAAAAAGACTCCTTTAACATTTACATCTTGGATAAAAAATATTGATGTAGTAAATGCAGGAATGGATATAATTGCACTCTCTAGTCTTAACGAAGGAACTCCAGTTAGCCTTATTGAGGCTCAAGCGGCAAATAATCCAATTGTTTCAACAAATGTTGGTGGTATTGAAAATGTAGTTATTCAAAATAAAACTGGCCTTCTTAGTGAAATGGAAGATGTCGAAACCTATACCAAAAATCTTCTTGAGTTAATAGAAAACGATTCTAAACGAATGGCCATGCAAAAAGAAGGTTGGAAACACGTCAAAGATCAGTTCAGCTATAATCGACTGGTAAGCGATATCGATAAATTATATAAAAAAATATTGAATAAATGAGGCTAGTTATTTTAATGTTAGTTGTGCTTAGTTCACTTTACAGCTGTTCTACCTTAGATAAAAGTAGAATGCTTAAAACTCCAGCAAATTACACATTCAAAGAATTCATAGATTCTGTAGATTATAAAGAATCGTATAAAATTGCAATAGACGATGAAATATTGATTCAAATGTTCTCTAATGATGGTTACAACATTGTAAATATTGGAGGTAATTACAGAAACAGTAATGTTGGTGGTATGTTAAGTGATGTTGGTGTTGGTGTTGGTGTTGGAAATCAAAGAAATGGTGTAAGTTACAAAGTACGTTCAGATAGTACGATTAAAGTTCCTGTTATTGGAAAAATAAAAGTTATTGGTTTAACTTTAAATCAAATCGAGGAAAAACTTGAACGCCTATTAGAAAGTCAAGTTAATTCACCCTTTGTGATTGCTAGAATATTTAACAGAAGAATTTATATTTTTCAAGGAGGGTATTCAGCTAACGTTTTTCAACTGCAAAATGAAAATACGACTCTATTTGAGGTTCTTGCACAAACAGGAGGTGTATACCAAGAAGGAAATGCCAGCAGAATAAAAATAATTCGAGGAGAACTAAACAATCCAGAAATTTACCTTGTAGACCTATCCACTATTGACGGAATAAAAGATGCAAATTTAAGTATGCAAGCTGGTGATATTGTATACATTGATCCTTTTATAAACTATGGAGCTAGAATTTCAAATGATATAGGTTCATCGCTTGGTTTCTTAAGCTCATTGTTATTAGTTTACACACTTATTCAGCGCTAAATGGAAAAAGAAAAACTTTCAATACTTAATGACGAATTTGACTTAGGTTTAGCCATTCTGATAATAAGGAAAAACTTAATTTCTATAATCTTTTCGATTTCTATCGGATTTTGTGTAGCATTCTTTATAAATAGATATACTACACCTCAATATTCTGCATCAAGTATTGTGAAAATATCTGAAAAGAATGACGTCAATCAAATGATGAACTTTGAAAACATTTATGAGACGAATCTGGTTGCTGAGCTAAGTAGATTGAAATCCAACAAAATGTTGAGTGAAGCTCTCAACACGCTTAACATTGATGTGAATTATTATACCAAAGGAAAATTTTTAAATACAGAAAACTATCAGTCCAACCCCTTTTCCATTTCTTATCAACTCAAAAAAAAGAAAGCAGTTAATCATCCAATAATAGTTAATTTTAAAGATGGAGCAGCTATAATATCAAAACTGGATATCGATTCGGGATCTTTTTTAATTCCAGTCAATAGATGGGTATCCGTAAATGGACTAGAGTTAAAAATAAAAATAAGTAATCGGAAATTAAATGAGCTCAACAATTCAGGAAAACAATTTCTGGTTAAAATAGTTGACAAAAGTGAGCTCATTAATAAGTATTCAAAGGGCTTATTGGTTAACATAGAAAATTCTAGAGCAAATACCATTAAAATTTCATATACAGGAAATCACCCAAAAAAATGCGCAGATATTGTTAACAGTCTCTCTTCACTGTTTTTAATTTCAAACATTTCCAAGAAAAAGGAATCTGCGAACCAAATGATTAAGTTCACCAACGATCAAATTTTAAAAATCAATCAAAAACTAGAGTATTATCAAACCTTGCTTCAACCTTATAAGGATATAAAAGATAATAATCACAAGTTAGGAACTGACTACAGTAAATTAGCGCTTGACTTAGCGTCTAAAGATCAAATTGAAAAATCAAAAACAGAAACAACTCTAAATAATTTTACGAATTTTTACACTGCGATTAACAATAAAATAAATCATGAGGAACTCTATTCTGTTTTGCTTTTAAATTCAAAGAATCAATACATTTCAACCACAGCTTCAAGACTAAGAAGTCTATTATCCGAAAAAAGATCGCTAAGTTTTAGAATTACGGAAGAATCCTATCAAGTAAAAGAAATAGACTTCCAAATCAACCTAGAAATCGAAGATTTATTGGATGTTACCAAAAATATAATACTTGATCTTCAAGAGAATCTAGAACTAATCAATGATCGGTTAGAAAGTTATCGCATTGCTAAAAAATCTCAAGAAGTCAATTTCAATCACAATACTGACTACCTCCACCTTCAAAGGATGTATGATATTAACAGCGAATATTATTCAAAATTATTAACAAAGAGAGCAGAATACGAGATGGTAAAAGCTGGCTTTGTTTCTGATAATGAGATTATCGAGCCAGCAAAGGCTAATATTGTTCCCATTTCTCCACAAAAAAGATCCAACTATCTTATATTCATCGGTATTGGCTTAAGCATTGGACTATTAATAATTGTTCTTAAATACCTATTGCACAACACAGTATCATCAACTTCTGATGTAGCGAAACACACAAATAACATTCCAATTTTAGGAATGATTCCATCTTATAAAGATGTGATTCCCGTTTCCCAATTAATTGTAGACAAAAACCCTAAATCTCTAATTTCTGAAGCCTTTAGATCCATACGATCAAATATGCAATTCATTGCAAATAATGAAGGGTCGAAAATTATAACGGTAACCTCAACAATTTCCGGAGAAGGGAAAACTTTTGTAGCTATAAATCTTGGAGGAATTATCGCATTTTCGGAGAAAAAAGTTATTATACTTGATTTAGACATGCGAAAACCTAAAACGCATATAGGGTTTAATGTCCAAAATACAATTGGTATGAGTACCCTTCTAATAGGTCAATCTTCATTAGAAGACTGCATTCAAAAAAGTCATTTGGAAAATTTACATTTTATAACAGCAGGCCCTATTCCGCCTAATCCCGCAGAGTTAATCATTAGTAATAAAATGACCGACGTTATCAATGAGTTAAAAAACTTATACGATGTTATTGTTATTGATACTCCACCAGTTGGGATTGTTACAGATGCTTTTCCAATAATCTCTAAAGTGGATTACCCGGTATATATCGTACGCGCCCATTTTTCCAAAAAAGTATTTTTGAAAAACATCCAAATGTTACGAGATAAGAAAAAAATAAAAAACTTGTCTGTTATACTTAATGGTGCTGGTGGCGATAAAAAACACGGAGGTTTTAGAAAATATGGGTATGGTTATGGATACGGTTACGGTTACGGTTACGGTTACGGTTACGGTTACGGTTACGGCGGAAACCATGGATACTATGAAGAAAAACCACAAAAAGAAAAGACCACTTTTAACAAAATATTTAGCAAAAAATGAAGGTAGAGAAAACCCTACTAAATGATTTACTCTTAATTCATCCAAATGTATTAGGAGATGAAAGGGGATATTTTATGGAGTCTTTTAATAAAAATGCCATATCCAATCACATTGGTGATTACCAATTTGTTCAGGATAATCAATCTCTTTCGGCAAAAGGAGTTTTGCGTGGATTGCATTTCCAAAACCCTCCATACAGTCAAGGAAAATTAGTTCGAGTAATAAAAGGTGCCGTTAATGATGTAGTTGTAGACATAAGAAAAAAGTCATCAACTTATGGCAAAGTGTTTAAAACTAAATTATCTGAATCCAATTTTAAAATGCTTTGGATACCACCTGGATTTGCTCATGGATTTGAAACGTTGGAGGACGACACTATTTTCGCATACAAAGTAACCAATGATTACAATAAAGAATCTGAAGGATCAATTTTATGGAATGATCCAACTTTAAATATTGAATGGGAAACAAAAAATCCGACTACATCAAAAAAAGATAATAAAGGAGAATTGTTTGAAAATTTCAATTCATTATTTTAGCGAATAAAATCTTATATTTTAGCCCAATTAAACTTTACCCAATGCAATATATAATATTCTTCATAACTGCAGTTGCATTTTCTGTTCTTATAAACGGTCTATTCTTGAAATTTTCAAGAACAATGGGAACTAAAAACAACCCTGGTGAGACCCAAATTAGGTGGGGAAACGCATCAAAACCTGCATTTGGAGGAATTTCATTTTATATTGTTTTTTTACTTTCGTTTGCAGTTTATGCAGTTATGTTTGCTTCAAAAGAAACTCCAATAGAATTAAAGTTTTTCGGAGTACTCATAGCCAGTTCTATTGGGTTTTTAATTGGACTTGCAGACGATGCCTACAATACAAAACCTATTCTTAAATTTTTAGGTCAATTTGCCTGTGCACTTGTCCTGATTGCCACTGATAATTATATTACATTGTTTCAAAATGACCTTTTAAATTATAGTTTGACATTTGTTTGGGTAATTGGCATGATGAATTCCATTAATATGCTGGATAATATGGATGGTATTACAACCTCTGTTTCAATTGGTATAATTTCCACCATTTTATTTGCACTTGTCCTAACTCAAAACATGTCTCATTTATATTTTTGGGTCCTTTTAGGAACAGTAGCCGCTTTATTAGGCTTTCTATACTATAACTGGAACCCTTCTAGAATGTATATGGGCGATACGGGAAGTCAATTTTTAGGGGCACTACTCTCCGCAATTGGAATCTATTTCTTTTGGAATGGATATCAATTTTCTGACACTTCTTTTATACCAAAGGCTGTTACTCCTATTTTAGCATTTTTACCCTCTATTATTGACACCACATGTGTTACAATTAATAGAATTTCCAAAGGTAAAAGCCCTTTTGTCGGGGGAAGAGACCATACTACCCACCATTTGTCATATCTTGGCTTAAAAGACAGGCATATTGCAATATTATTCTTGTCCTTAACGTTTGTTTGTGGAGGTATTAGTTTATATTTTAATTATGAACTAAAACAATGGTCGACAAATGCTTCAATAGGAATAATTGCTTTTATTCTAATTGCTTTTATCTCCCTTTTTGGCATAACAAAAAGAAAGCAAATCAATGAGAAAAAATAGAAGTATATATAAAATTGTCGTTTCTGTTTTTGCGGTAATAGGTTGTTTTCAGGTATTTACTTTTTCCAAAAAAATAATTGATACAAATTTTAACAACAGTTTATTTTACGTTGCTAAATCACACAAAATTCCTTTAGATGTTAATTTTTGTGGAGAACATGTTCCTCTTGATAGTAAAGATATTTTGGAACGTATGGACAAAGAAATTATTAAAAACACCTACTGGCATTCATCCATTTTACTTTTTTATAAAAGAAGCGGTAAATACTTCCCAATAATTGAACCTATTTTAAAAAAAAATAACATTCCCGATGATTTCAAATATCTAGCAATTGCTGAAAGTGGATTAGATAATGTTGTTTCCCCAGCAGGCGCAAAAGGTTTTTGGCAGTTCATGGAAAAAACAGGAAAAGAATACAATTTAGAAATCAATAAAGAAGTGGATGAAAGGTACCATTTAGAAAAATCTACACAAGCAGCATGTGATTATTTAAAAGATGCTTACAAAAAATTTGGTTCTTGGACACTTGTTGCAGCTTCCTATAATATGGGTATGTACGGACTCGAAAAAAGTTTAAAACGGCAAAATGTAAACTCATATTACGACTTGTTATTAAATTCAGAAACTGCAAGGTATGTTTTTAGAATTATCGCTTATAAAACCATTTTAGAAAATCCTGGCGTTTATGGGTATAATTTAAACGAACATGAAAAGTATACTCCTCTAAAATTCAACACTCTATCAATTGATTCAGGAGTTTCTGATTTTTCTAACTTTGCTCTCGCACAAAAAATAAATTATAAGATTTTGAAGATTGCCAATCCATGGTTAAGACAAAAACACCTGAAAAATCAAAATAGAAAAACATACACACTTAAGATTCTGAATAAGGATTATAAAATGTACACCTTAAACAACACAACTAATTCGGATACAAGTAACCATAAATTGATTATTCCTATTGATTCATTGGTGTATAAAAGAGTAGACTCTCTGCCCAAATCAACACTCTTAAATGCTGACACTATAAAAACAGAAGCTAACCTTGAAAAATCCAAAAAGTAATTGGAATCAATTTTCGGAATCACAAAGCATCGTAATTGAGGGTGCCAAAGAAAATAACCTAAAAAACATTTCTGTTAGTATCCCTAGACATAAACTAGTGGTGATCACTGGCTTAAGTGGAAGTGGAAAATCAAGCTTAGCGTTTGATACAATTTATGCAGAAGGTCAAAGAAGGTATATGGAATCATTTTCTGCATATGCTCGTCAATTTATTGGTGATATAAAACGACCTGATGTGGAAAGTATTGACGGTTTAAGTCCCGTTATTGCAATAGAGCAAAAAACAACCTCGAGAAGCCCAAGATCTACAGTTGGAACTATCACAGAAATTTATGATTTGTTGAGGTTATTATACGCAAGGGTAGCCGATGCATACAGTTATGAAACTGGCGAAATGATGGCTAGTTATACAACTGACCAAATTGCTAAATTAATAATCAAAGAATATCAAAATCAAGCAATTAACCTTTTATCTCCAATAGTTAAAGGAAGAAAAGGTCATTATAGAGAGCTTTTTGAAAAACTAGCCAAACAAGGTTATTTGAAAGTAAGAATTGATGGAGAAATTTATGAAATTGAAAAAGGACTTCAAACAAACAGATATCAAAATCATGATATAGAAGTAGTTATTGATCGTTTCAAAATTGATGAAAAATCCTATTCTGACAATAGGTTTAAAAGATCATTAGACAAAGCATTAACAACGGGCAAAGGAGCTGTAATAATAACCGATAAAAACCAAAAAAAGATTCGGTTTTACAGTCAGCATCTTACTTGTCCTACCACGGGAATATCCTACAAATTACCAGAACCCAATCTATTTTCATTTAATAGTCCTTATGGAGCATGTCAAACTTGTAATGGCTTAGGGGAAACCTACTCATTTGATGAGGGAAAAATTGTTCCAAATAAAAAAGTATCAATAGCTAAAGGTGCTATTTTTCCTCTAGGAAAGAAGAAAAAGAATTTTATTTTCAATTCAATAGAAGAATTGGCAAAAGAAATGGAAGAAGATATCACAAAACCATTTCAAGAGCACTCTAGTGAATTCATAAATGCTTTGATGTTTGGAAATAAAAATGAAATCATTAATTCGGATATTGAATTTGAAGGGATAATACATTACTTAAATCAACTCAATGAGTTTAATAACACTTCAGAAAATAAATGGATAAAAAGCTACATGAGAAGTGCAACATGTTCTGTTTGTAATGGTGGAAGATTAAAAAAAGAAGCTTATCATTTTAAAATTGATAAAAAATCAATTGCTGAAGTTGCGACCTTAGATATTTCTGAGCTTCATTTATGGCTGAATGAATTGTTAGATAAGTTTGACAAAACAAAGCGAAAAATTGCGGAGGAAATCATAAAAGAAACCAAAAAAAAAGTGTCTTTTTTACTTGATGTAGGATTAGATTATTTACACCTTAACCGAACAGCAAAAACTCTTTCTGGGGGAGAAAGCCAGAGAATACGTTTAGCGACACAAATTGGTTCGCAACTAGTAGGTGTTTTATATATTCTTGATGAACCCAGTATCGGTTTACACCAACGCGACAACCAAAGACTAATAACTGCCCTGAAAAAACTTCGTGATAATGGGAATAGCGTAATTGTAGTTGAACACGATAAAGAAATCATGGAGCAAGCAGACTATATAATTGATATTGGTCCAAAAGCCGGGAAATTTGGTGGTTATGTTATTGACCAAGGTAAATTAAATGAACTAAAAAATATCGAAAGTTCAACATTTCAATACCTAACTGGAAAAAAAGAAATATCAATACCAAAAAGAAGAAAAATAAATACCGAATGTATAGAAATAAAAGGAGCTTCTGGAAACAACTTAAAATCAGTAAATCTAAAAATTCCTATTGGGAATTTCACCTGCGTAACTGGGATTTCTGGAAGTGGGAAATCAACATTAATCAATAATACTCTTGTACCATTACTTTATAATAAGGTATATAAAAGCAAGGCATCTCCACTTGGTTTTAAATCCGTATCTGGTTTAGAATTCATCGATAAAGTGGTTGAAGTTGATCAGTCGCCGATAGGCAGAACACCTCGATCAAATCCTGCAACCTATACAGGATTATTTAGTGATATAAGAAACCTATTTGCGCAACTACCACAGGCAAAAATAAATGGTTTTAAACCAGGAAGATTTTCATTTAATATAGCAGGAGGAAGATGTGAAGAGTGCAAAGGTGCTGGTGTAGAAACTATTGAAATGAACTTTCTTCCAGATGTTTTTATAACCTGCAAAACATGTAATGGAAAGCGTTACAACAGTCAAACACTTCAGGTTTTGTTCAAAGGGAAAAACATTAGCCAAATTTTAGACATGCCCATTTCAGAGGCTTTAGAATTCTTTGATGCTCAACCAAAAATTAAAAATAAACTTGCCGCGTTAAATAATGTAGGTCTTGGGTATGTGCAACTGGGTCAATCCTCTACCACTCTCTCTGGAGGGGAAGCGCAACGTATAAAATTAGCTACTGAACTTTCGAAAAAAGCAACAGGGAAAACTATTTTTATTTTAGACGAGCCCACTACAGGGCTTCATTTTGAAGATATAGAGGTTTTAATAGACGTACTTCAAAAAATTGTTGATAAAGGAAACTCTGTAATTGTAATAGAACACAATATGGATGTTATTAAAGTAGCAGACTACATTGTTGATTTAGGTCCTGAGGGAGGAAGAAAAGGTGGCGAAATTTTGGCACAGGATGTTCCTGAAAAAATACTTAAATGCAGCAATAGTAGTACTGCTAAATATTTAAAAAAAGAACTGCAGTAACTTTTTAAAGTCTTAATTAGTACAATACTTACTGGGGGCGGGCCTATTCGAAAAAAAATGAAAAAACTATGACGGATCAAGACAAAAAAATCATTGAAGCATTCTCGGAAAGAAATTGGAATGAAATTAAAACGAACGACTCATGGGCCATTTTTAAAGTAATATCTGAGTTTGTTGAGGCATTTGAAAAGATGGGAAGAATTGGGCCATGCGTTTCAATATTCGGATCTGCGAGAACAAAAGAATCTGATAAATACTACCTTCTTGCTGAAGATCTTGCCTATAAAATCACAAAACACGGATATGGAGTAATTACAGGAGGAGGTCCTGGAATTATGGAGGCTGCAAACAAAGGGGCTAATCGAGGAGGCGGAAAATCAGTTGGTTTAAATATATCGCTACCCTTTGAAGAATATTCAAACCCCTACATTGATCACGATAAAAAAATTGATTTCGATTTTTTCTTTGTAAGGAAAGTAATGTTTGTAAAATACGCTCAAGGTTTTGTAGTACTTCCTGGAGGTTTTGGAACTCTTGATGAGCTATTTGAAGCAATTACTTTAATTCAAACAAAAAAAATAGGGAAATTTCCGATTGTTCTTGTTGGAAAAGAATTTTGGGAAGGTCTTGTTGATTGGATTAAAAATACTTTGTTAGCTGATGGCAAAATATCTTCTAAAGATTTAGGTTTGTTTCATCTTGTAGACACCGCTGATGAAGCTTTAAAAATCATAAATAATTTTTATACTCAGTACACATTAAAACCGAACTTCTAAGGATAATTTATTAGTGATTTAATAACGAAATATGACTAATTTTACATAAATTAGCTTCCTTGTTACCAAAATATAGGGAATGAAAATTGTAAAATTAGTTTTTCTTTTTTGCACTTTAATTGCATTTAATAGTGCTAAATCGCAAGAATTATCTATTAATACCCCTTCTGAAAATGATTCTCTAAAAACTAAAAATGACTCTTCAAAAACACATCTCTTGTATAGTGTTGGTGCAGGTCTTTACAATTACAGAGGTGATGTTGGTTACATTGAAAATATTGGAACAACTGAAAATTTGCAACCTGCCTTTAACGCTGGTATCGAATATAAATTACACAGTTCTTTTGGTTTAGGACTTAACTTTGGGTATGGGTCTTTGGTCAAAAATGAAAACAAAGGCACATCAAATAGAAACTTTCAAACATCCATAATATCTGGAGGTTTAGTAGCAAACATCCACTTTGCAAACGGTTTTAGACTTGCTGAAAACAATCCAATTGATCCATTTATTTCCATCGGTTTTGATATAATCAACTTTGATCCAAGAACAGATTCACTAGATGCTAACGGCTCTATTTACCATTATTGGGGAGACGGGACAATTCGAGACATACCGCAAGACCCATCAGCTTCCAGTGTTAAACTCGAAAGAGATTATGTATATGAAACTGATTTGATCTCAGGAGATGAATTAAATATAGCGTACTCAATCCCTGTTTCTGTTGGGTTTAACTTTTTTGTAACCGACTATTTTGAAACTCAATTGAAACAAACTGTTTCAATTGCAATTACGGACTTATTAGATGGGCACATTGGAGGGGCTCCAAATGACATATACATGTATTCCTCCATAAGTTTCATATTTAATCCCTCTGGAATAGGTTCAAGAAAGAGAAAATCAACAGAATTTGATGAAATAGATTTTGTGGCATTACTCAAAGTCGATTCTGATGGAGATGGGATAAAAGATATAGATGACAGATGTAATGACACGCAAATGGATATTGAAGTAGATCGCTACGGCTGTCCTAAAGACAATGATGAAGACGGTATTCCTGACCATCTGGATTATGAAGACGACACAAATGACACAATTGCCCAAATAGATTCAAATGGTGTAGCCATACCAGATAGTATACTTGCTATAAATGCTTTAGATTCAATAGTAACCCTTAGAGAAGAATTATGCTTGTTTTACCCTAGTATGTGTCAGGGTGATGAAACAGATATTAAGTTTGGTATACTCAATAATGGTTATGCTGACCGCTCTTTAATTACAGCTCGAGCAGAAAGAAGCAAAAAACCAATTGAAGAAATTAAAAAGGTCTGCGATATAAATAACGATGGTAAAATTACTTCAAAAGAAATTTATGAAAGTATTGACAACTATTTTGATGGTAAAATTGATATAGAACTAGGAGATATTCATAAACTCATCGACTATTATTTTGAACAAAAATAAAAGTTTCTAGCTGAAGATTTTAAATCAAACAATCCCATTTGAATAACAAATAATAAATCTTCTCCAACACATCGTATTAAGTTTGTAATTTAGAACTATGAAGTTCATAAAGTTTTTTATAAGCAAAGTATTTTTTCTTAACCTATTTATAGCATTAGCACTGTTGACAGGTGGCTTATTTATTCTAGATAACTATTTAGATAATTTAACAAGGCATGGGGAAAAAGTAATCGTTCCAAACGTGATAAAGAAAAAAGTAAATGAACTAGATTCAAATTTAATATCCAAAGGTTTTCGATATGAAATAATGGATTCGGTTTGGGAAAGAAAGCTACCAAAAGGCATTGTAATTGATCAAAAACCCGCGCCTGGTGATTCAGTTAAACAGGGACGAAAAGTATATTTAACCATAAATGCTCGATCAGATAAAATGATTAAGTTGTCTATAGGAAGTATAATTAATGGAACATCAACTACAAATGGAGCCATGGAATATTTATCAAGTATAGATGTTGATCACGACTCCACCATCTTTGTTCCACATGACTGGAATGATATTGTTTTAGGTTTTCAAGACGTTAATGGAAAGAAATTAAAGGATGGCGATAAAATTAAAGCTGGTTCTAAAATCAGACTTATAGTGGGACATGTTGGCGGTGAAAAAATTCGAACACCAAAAGTATTGGGGCTTCCTTTAAAAGAAGCTGTGAAAATACTTAAAAAGAATCTTTTAAATGTGTCTCCTATTGAAATCGGAGATGGTGCTTGTGTTGAAGGAATTGATTCTAGTTTAGCTAAAATCACGTTGCAAAGACCGGCATGTGGTAATGAAATTAAAGTTGGAAAAGAAGTTTCTATATTTTATTCTTGTGATACTACGCTAAAAATCAACACTAAGTGTAAGTAATCTCCATGGAAGAAGAATTCAACAACAAAGAACTATTTGAAGTATTCAAAGTAACTGTTGATTTAGGACAAAATCCACTTAGAATAGATAAATTTTTACTCGATAGATTAGAGGATACCTCACGCAATAAAATTCAGGAAGCTGCAAAACTTGGAAATATTTTAGTGAATGATAAGCCCGTTAAAGCGAATTATAAAGTTAAACCGTCTGATACTATTCAAATTGTAGTTCGAGAGGAACCAAAAGTTTTAGAACTTATTCCTGAAAATATTCCCATTGAAGTACTTTATGAAGACGAAGAATTAATCATTATAAACAAACAAGCAGGATTAGTAGTTCATCCTGGGCATGGTAACTATAAAGGAACATTAATCAACGCATTGATATATCATTTTGAAAAACTTCCCAAAAGCCCTGAATTAAACCACCGACCTGGATTGGTTCATAGAATAGATAAAAACACCTCAGGATTGTTAGTTATTGCTAAGACCGAGGCAACAATGGCACATCTTGCCAAACAATTTTTTAATAGGACCGTTGAGCGAAGATATTTAGCATTGGTTTGGGGAGATGTTAAAGAAAATGAGGGCACTATAAAAACAAACCTAGCAAGAAATTTGAAAAACAGAAAACTCATGGACACCTTCGAATTCGAAGGTGAAATAGGAAAGCATGCCATCACAAACTACAAGGTTGTCAAACGATTAGGCTACGTAACGCTTATTGAATGCAAATTGGAAACAGGTAGAACGCATCAAATAAGAATACATATGAAATCAATTGGACATCCTCTTTTTAATGATTTAGAATATGGTGGTGAAAAAATTCTAAAAGGACAAAATTCTGCAAACTACAGAAAATTTATCCAAAATTGTTTTGATGAAATACCTGGCCAAGCTCTACATGCAATAAGCTTGGGATTTGAACACCCAAAAAAGAAAGAAACGGTTAGTTTTAAAGTCGAACTTCCAAAAGGGTTTAAAAAAATACTCGATAAATTCGAGAAAATAGAGCTTAAATAGCCGCCATTAATAAGTCAATGTCCTTATAGGGCAAATCAAAAGTTTCACCCAAAACTTGACTAGTCAAGATACCTTTATACATATATATGCCGTTCTTAATACCTGATTGAGCATGCATCATTTTCTCCAGTCCCCCACCTTCACCCATATCTAAAAGCAATGGTGTGAAAATATTACTTAATGCATAGGATGCCGTTCTACTTACTCTTGAAGCTATATTTGGAACGCAATAATGCGTCACACCATACTTTTTGTATACAGGGTTTTCATGGGACCGTATTTCAGATGTTTCAAAGCACCCTCCAGTGTCAA
This sequence comes from Flavobacteriales bacterium, assembly GCA_045561495.1. GTDB lineage: Bacteria > Bacteroidota > Bacteroidia > Flavobacteriales_C. The sequence goes on from JBJKXR010000014.1 coordinate 17,083, forward strand.
TACTAACATCTATAATTACTGAACCATATTTCATTTCAGAAACCATTTCTTCAGTAATTACACAAGGCGTCCTTCCGTTTTTTGGACGCAAAGCGCCAATAACCACATCAGCGTTTTTTAATGCCTTTTTTAATAATTTAGGTTGCATAATTGATGTATAAACACGTTGACCTAAATTATTTAAGGTTCTTCTTAATTTATGTGATTCATCATCAAACAACTTAATATTGGCACCCAACCCTAGGGCCGCTCGAGCAGCAAACTCTCCCACTCCTCCAGAACCTAAAATAATTACTTCCGTAGGTTTGACGCCTGGTATCCCGCCCATCATAACTCCATGGCCCCCATTTGCATTGCTTAAAAGCTCTGCGGCAATTAAAATAGATGTATTTCCAGCTATTTCACTCATGCTTCTTACAATGGGATAAACCCCCTCCCTATCCTTGATAAAATCATAAGCAATCCCAGTAACTTTTTTCTTCATTAACTCTTTAATGCAATCTTTAGGTTGAGAAGAAATTTGTAAAGCTGAAAACAAAACTTGCTTTTGGGTAGCATTTAATAATTCAATTTCACTTAATGTAGGGGGAGCAACTTTAATAATAATATTAGCCTTATATACCTCCTTAGATTCAGATACTATTTCTGCACCTGCTTCACTATAATCTTTATCGGTAAAGTTAGCAGCCTCACCAGCATTCGATTCAATAATTACGCGATGTCCATTATTTACAAGCAAACCAACACTATCCGGAACTAAAGCAACCCTGTTTTCCTGCAAAGCGGTTTCTTTAGGAATGCCAATGAATAAACTTTGTTCACTTTTTGCGACCTCTAACATTTCCTCTTTTGGCATTAAACCACTCTCTGTCAAGTGCTTAATTAAATCTGATGATTTCATATATTAATCAAATTTATACGTTCTACTCTTTGAGTCAACTTTTATATCCACTTCAAGTATATCTTTTTGATTTGGAAGAAATGCTTCTATCTTATCAGGCCACTCAATGAGACACCAATTACCTGAAAATAAATATTCTTCTATTCCAACATCAAATGCTTCTTTTTCATTCTCAATTCGATATGCATCAAAATGAAAAACTTCTCCCTTTCTTCCTAAATACGTGTTAATAATTCCAAAAGTTGGACTAGTAACATTTTCTTTTACACCTAATTTTACGCAAATTTCTTTAATTAAAGTAGTTTTACCGGCTCCCATTTCTCCATTAAATACAATAACTCTTCTTTTTCCCGCCTGCTTAACAATGTTAAAAGCTACATCCTTAAGCTCACTTATACGTTCTGTTTTTATCTTCATTACTTACTGCTCATTGTAATAACAGGCACAATCATCTCATCCATACTTACCCCCCCATGCTGCAGGGTATTCTTGTAATGATTTGAATAATGATTATAATTGTTTGGGTATGCAAAAAAATCATTATTCTTTGCAAAAATGTATCGGGTGCTAATATTCAACTTAGGTAAAAATGCTTGCTCTGGTTGATCAATTTCAAAGACATCTTTTGATTTATATTGCATATTTCTTCCAGCTTTATAACGAAGATTACTACTAATATCTTTATCTCCAAGCACTTTTTTAGGGCTATCAACTAAAACCGCTCCGTGATCTGTAGTTAAAATTACTTTTGATTCAGTTCCTTTTAACAATTTTAGCATCTCAAGCAATGGAGAATTCTCAAACCATGACTTAGTAATACTTCTGTATCCTTTTTCGTCATCAGTCAACTCTCGCATCACTTTAAAATCTGTTCGTGCATGAGATAACGTATCTACAAAATTATACACAATAACATTTAAATCATTTTGCTTCAATTGATGAAAATTATCCAATAATTTTTTAGCACTATACAGATTAGTTATCTTATTATAACTCATTTTTTTATCCTCTTTTCCGTGTCTTTGCAACAGTGCCTTAAGTAAATCCGCTTCATGTTCATTCTTTCTCTCATCTTCATTTTCATCAACCCAAAGATTAGGATAACGTTTTTGAATTTCGGAAGGTAGAAGTCCAGCAAATAAAGAATTACGGGCAAATTGAGTTGCGGTAGGTAAAATGGAAAAATAACAATCGTCTTGCTCTATCAAAAAATACTTTGAAAATTCGGGTTGTAAGATACGCCATTGATCATATCGTAAACAGTCCAATACAATCAAAAAAGTTGACTCTTGATTTAATTCAGGAATCAACTTTTTTTTCAATAATGTATGCGACATTATCGGAGTATCTTGATTAGAATTATTTAACCATTCAAGATAATTTTGCTCAATAAACTTACAAAAATAATTATTTGCTTCTTGCTTTTGCGACTTTAAAATATCTGACATTCCAGACTCATCTGCTTTTGACAACTTTAAATCCCAATACACCAATTTTTTTTGAACATCAATCCATTCATCAGCATCAATCCGATTGGATATTTGCATGCTTATTTCTCTGAATTCTTTTTGGTATTCACTGGTCGACTTTTCAGTAATTAATCTTGAATTATCCAATATTTTCTTTAACGACAACAAAATCTGGTTTGGATTAACAGGTTTAATCAAATAATCAGAAATTTCACCTCCTATCGCTTCTTCCATAATATGCTCCTCTTCACTTTTTGTTATCATAACAACAGGAAGACTTTTTCTAAGCTTTTTTATTGAAACAAGAGCATCTAAACCAGTTATACCCGGCATGTTTTCATCCAAAAAAACTACGTCAAAGTGAAAATCTTCTACTTTTTCTATTGCTTCATCACCACTTTTTACTGCAGTTACGGAATAGTTTTTTTCTTCTAAAAACAAAATATGAGGTTTTAGTAACTCAATTTCATCATCTGCCCACAATATTTTTACCTTATCCATTAAAAAAACTTAGTTTTGTTGATGTTTCCCTTAAAAATAAGTATTTAAAACTTGTTACGTTTTAAGGCTTCAAAAAAAAAGAATAATCGAAGGAAAAAGAAATAAAAAGAAAATTATAAACGATCCAATTTACGGATTTGTTCATATTGCCTATGATATTGTATTTGACATCATTGAACATCCCTTCTTTCAAAGATTAAGAAGAATAAGACAACTAGGACTAACAAGCATGGTATATCCTGGTGCATATCACACGAGATTTCATCATGTAATCGGAGCCATGCACTTAGCCAACCAAGCACTGGACACCTTAAAATCAAAAGGACATAAAATAACGGATAATGAAAGTAAAGCAGTTATTTGCGGAGTACTTTTACATGATATTGGACATGGGCCATTTTCTCATGCATTGGAATACACTATCACAGATGGTATTAACCACGAAGAGCTTTCCATTTTGTTCATGGAAGAACTGAATAGAGAATTTGATGGTGAATTGGATTTAACGATTAAAATATTTAAAAACACCTATCCTAAAAAATTTCTACACCAGCTTGTAAGTAGCCAATTAGATGTTGATCGTTTGGACTATCTCAATAGAGACAGCTTTTATACTGGGGTGCATGAAGGCATTATAGGAGTAGATAGAATTATAAAACTTCTTAACGTACATAATAACGAACTAGTAGTGGATGAAAAAGGTATTTATTCCATTGAAAAGTTTCTTGTTGCTCGAAGAATCATGTACTGGCAGGTTTATCTTCATAAAACAGTTGTTTCAGCAGAGTTTTTAATTATAAATATTTTAAGAAAAGCCAAAGAATTGGTTCAGTTGGGTGAAGATTTGTTTTGTACAAATGCTCTTAAACTTTTTTTACAAGAGAACTTTACATTGGATGATTTTAAAGCAGATAAAGGATTATTAAAAGCCTTTTCTGAATTGGATGACTACGATGTTTTTACTTGCGCTAAACAGTGGTCTAAACACTCTGATAAAACCTTATCTACACTTTGCAATTGGATGATTAATCGAAAACTATATAAGATTAAGATTGTCTCTGATAAAGTATCTGAAAGCATTATAGAGGATTATAAACAAAAAACAATAAAAGAATTGAATATTCCTGAAAAGGACACTAAATATTTTGTTTTTAGTGAGACAATAGAAAACAACGCCTACAATCCTAAAGAAGATAGAATTAGTATTCTTTACAAAGACAAAACCACAAGAGACATTGCTGAAGCATCTGACCAGTTAAACATATCAAGTTTGTCTAAACCGGTAAAAAAATACTTCATTTGTTATCCCAAATCAATACAAACATGACATTTACAGCCCAACAAATAGCCCTTCTTTTGCAAGGAGAAATTGAAGGAAATCCTAATGCAGAAATTACAACTTTTGCAAAAATAGAAGAGGGTTGTCCAGGCGCACTCTCTTTTTTAGCCAATGAAAAATATGAAGAATACATATACACTTGTAAATCATCAGTTGTGATTGTAAATAAAGATTTTGAACCACAACAAGAAATTAAACCAACCTTGATTAAAGTACCAAGTGCTTATGAAGCATTTGCCACTCTACTTCAAAAATATCAAGAAATGACCCCTAGAAAAACGGGCCGTGAAAACCCTATTTTCATTGGTGAAAATTCTACTATAGGTGAAAATGAATTTATTGGTGCCTTTGTTAGAATTGGAAAAAATACTAAAATTGGAAAAAATGTAAGCATATATTCAAACGTAGTTATTGGAGACAACATTCAAATTGGAGACAACACTTTAATTTATGGAAATACAACAATTTACGATGGATGTAAAATTGGAGAACATGTAACCATTCATAGTAGTTCAGTGATTGGAGCCGATGGTTTTGGTTTTGCACCGAATTCAGAAAACGAATACAATAAAATTCCACAAATTGGTAATGTAATTATAGAAGACCGAGTTGAAATTGGAGCCAACTGCTCTATTGATAGAGCTACAATGGGGTCAACAATTATCAAGAAGGGTGTGAAATTAGATAATTTCATTCAAGTTGCACACAATGTAGAAATTGGAGATAATACAGTTATTGCAGCACAAAGTGGTATTGCTGGATCAACAAAAATTGGAAAAAACTGTATGATTGGAGGACAAGTTGGAATTGTAGGTCATATCAGCATTGCTAATGGTGTGAAAATTGCAGCACAATCCGGAATTAGTAAGTCCGTAAAAAAAGAAAATTCAATATGGCAGGGTTCTCCAGCATCTGAAGCTAAAGAATATCGAAAAAGCTTGATAGGGCTTAGAAACCTGCCCTATATCCAAGAAAAACTGAACAATTTAGAAAAAGAAATCGCTAAATTATCCCATCAAGAATAAAAGCCTTATTTTTGTGTCCCGAGATTCGATTATATGGGCGAAAAACAAAGAACAATTTTAAAAGAAGTTTCTTTAAGAGATGTTGGCTTACATTCTGGTCAGCAAGTTAACTTAACATTTTGCCCAGCAGATGAAAATTATGGAATCAAGTTTCAAAGAGTTGACTTGGAAAATCAACCCATTATTGAAGCTGATGCTGATTTAGTTACTGAAGTTCAAAGAGGGACCACATTAACTAAAAATGGAGAATCTGTTTCTACTATTGAACATGCATTAGCTGCGCTTACTGGCTTAGGTATTGATAATTGTTTAATAAAAATCGATGCCCAAGAAGTGCCTATAATGGATGGTAGTTGTAAACCATTTATTAAAATTTTAAAGTCCGCTGGAATAAAGAACCTTGAAGCTCCAAAAAAGTACTTTGAGATAAAAAAAACCCATAAAATTTGTAAATGAAGAAAAAGGTATTGAACTAATTGCTCTGCCTGACGATCATTACAACATTACATCGATGATTGATTATGACTCTCCAGTTCTTGGAAAGCAATTCGCTACGTTAGATAAAATTGAAGATTTTGAAGAAGAAATATCATCTTCTAGAACGTTTTGTTTTCTTCATGAGCTAGAATTTTTGGCTCAAAATAATTTAATTAAAGGTGGTGATTTAAGCAACGCTATTGTTGTAGTTGACAAAGTCATTGAAAAAGAAAAATTAACTGAAATTGCTAGACTTCTTGGAAAACCTTCGGTCGAAGTCAATAAAGAAGGAATTTTAAATAATATTGAATTGCGCCATGCTAATGAAGCGGCAAGGCATAAATTATTAGATATAGTTGGTGACCTAACCCTAGTAGGTCGTCCTATAAAAGGAAAAATAATCGCTTCTAGACCTGGGCATGGCCCGAATACAGAATTTGCAAAATTAATTAAAAAAAGTATCAAAGAAATGGAAAGCCAACACGACGTTTCAAAAACAGTATTAGACGTAGAAGGAATAAAAAAAATACTTCCTCACCGACCTCCAATGTTAATGGTAGATAAAATTATCGAGCTTGGCCCTGAAAAAGTAGTTGGAGTGAAAAATGTTACTGTAAATGAAGATGTTTTCAGAGGACATTTCCCTGATCAACCCATTTTCCCGGGAGTACTTCAAGTGGAGGCTATGGCACAAGTAGGAGGAGTTTTGGTTTTATCTCAATACGAAGATCCTGAAAACTACCTTACATTTTTCATGAAAATTGATAAGGTTAAATTTAGAAAAATGGTTGTTCCTGGCGACACTATTGTATTTGAAATTAGCTATGTATCCCCTTACAGAAGAGGGGTCGCTCATATGGCTGGAAAAGCATATGTAAACGGCGAATTAGTAACCGAAGCAGAAATGATGGCTAAAATTCAAAAAGTAAAATAAAGTAAAATGCACCAACCTTTAGCATATATACATCCGCAAGCAAAAATTGCAAAAAATGTTGTTATAGAACCTTTTGTTACCATTGAAAACAATGTTGAAATTGGGGAAGGAACTTGGATTGGGCCAAATGTAACCATTATGGAAGGCAGCAGAATTGGAAAAAACTGCCGTGTTTTTCCAGGAGCTGTAATTGGAGCTATCCCTCAGGATTTAAAATTTAATGGTGAAGATTCTCTTGCAATTATTGGAGACAATGTCACAATAAGAGAGTGTGTTACCATCAATAGAGGAACAGAAGATAGACACAAAACAAAAATCGGTGATAATGTACTATTAATGGCGTATGTTCACATAGCCCATGACTGTTCAGTTGGCGATAATGCAATTCTGGCAAACAGCACCAATTTAGGAGGCCACGTTGACATTGATGAATTTGCAATTTTAGGTGGAGGAACTCTTGTGCATCAATTTTGTCACATTGGGAAACATGCTATGTTAAGTGGAGGAGCATTGGTGAACAAAGACATTCCTCCTTATACGAAAGCTGGACGTGATCCTATATCGTATATTGGTGTTAACTCCATTGGGCTAAGAAGAAGGAACTACTCCCCGGAAAAAATTCAAGAAATTCAAGAATTGTACAGGATAATATATCTAAAAGGACTGAATAACTCTCAAGCCGTAAATTATATTGAAGCGGATGTTAAAGCAAGTAAGGAAAGAGATGAAATCATTTCCTTTATTCAGGATTCCAAGAGAGGTATAATGAAAGGGTACTTCAAATAAATAAAATTATTAAAATGGCAACTACTGCTGACTTTAGAAACGGACTTTGTATAAATTTCAATAACAAACTTTGTAAGATTATTGAATTTCAACATGTAAAACCTGGAAAAGGCCCTGCATTTGTGAGAACAAAATTGCGAAACCTCGAAAATGGGGAAGGTAATCACAAATACCTTTACCGCTGGTATTAAAGTAGAAACAGTACGAATTGAAACAAGAAATTACCAGTTTCTGTACAAAGACGACATGGGTTATAACCTAATGAATTCTGAAACGTTTGAACAATCGGCAGTTGCGGAAGAGTTAATTAATGCTCCACTATTTTTAAAAGACGGTATGCAAGTAGAGGTTATGGTTCATGCTGAAAATGAAGAAATATTAGGAGTGGAATTGCCTCAATATGTAGAATTTGAAATCACGTACACAGAACCTGGTGTAAAAGGCAATACAGCTACCAATGCCACAAAACCTGCAAAAATTGAAACAGGAGCTGAAGTAAGAGTGCCTCTATTCATCAATCTCGGTGACTGGGTTAAAATCGACACTCGGACTGGTGACTATAACGAAAGAGTTAAAAAATAATTTTTTGTCTTCTCCTAAAAGTTATACATTACCGCAGTAAGGCTTTACACATTCAATTAATTTTTTTAATTTCATTACTTAAAAGAATTTTATTGGCGGTATTAAATCCGCTGCATATTCAAACAAATGGCCTTAAAATCTTTAACTAGAGCTCAAAATAAAATTAAAATTAAAGACCTTAAGCTCAATGCTTTGCTAGAAGTCACTCTGGCCATTAACAGTAATTTGTCTAAAGAAAAACTGTTTGAAATATACAACAATGTACTTAGGGAATTAGAGATTGAAAAAATTGCTCTTTACATCTACGAAGCTGAATGGAACTTTGCTACCTTTTATGGATTAAAGGGTGAGGAACTTTCCATTAATGTTGAAGATGATCTTCTTAAATATGAAGAAATAGAGGAGGTCAATTCAATAACCGATGGAGTTTTTAAGGAATTTGATATTATAATCCCTGTTTATCACAAAACAAAACCACTTGCCTACTTACTAATAGGAGATATCATTAACGAAGCAATTCAGATCAGTCCAATAATCAAACATTTACCTTTTATTCAAACTTTCACAAATATTATAGCGGTTGCTATTGAAAACAAAAACCTTGCAAAAGAAGCGATTCGTCAAGAGAGAATAAAGAAAGAACTTGAATTGGCAAGTGAAATGCAAAACATGCTTCTACCAACAACTCTCCCAAAAGACAACAAGTTAGATATTTCAGCTTTTTATAAAAGTCATCAGCAAGTTGGTGGTGATTACTATGACGTGATTTGGATCAATAAAACTGAAATTGCAATTTGCATTGCTGATGTATCAGGTAAAGGAGTGTCTGCAGCAATTTTAATGAGTAATTTTCAAGCCAATTTAAAGGCCGGAGTAAAACATTCAGTAGGTTTACCTGAACTTGTACAGGATTTAAATCAAAAAGTAATTAGTAGTGCTAAGGGGGAAAAATTCATTACAATGTTTATTGCAACATATAATGTTGAAAGTAGGCAACTTACTTATATTAATTGCGGTCACAATCCTCCTGTATTAAAAAATGGTACGGAAATCATTGAGCTTAAAGATGGTTGTCCTGGGTTAGGAATGTTGGATTACCTTCCTTCTCCCAAAATAGGTATAATAAATATTTTACCTTCTTCTACTTTAGTTACCTACACAGATGGATTAGTAGAAGTTGAAAATAACAACCAAATAGAATTTGGGACTAAAAAAGTAAAATCAGCTATTGAAGAATCTCCAAATACCTCAATGGATGAACTTAACCAATACTTAATTGATGATGTAACCAAATTCAAACAAGATCAGCCTTTTGTTGATGACATTGCTATTCTTAGCTGCAAATTCATTTAATTCTTAACCAGTTTTAACGCCAGAATCCCATAACGATCAGATGTATCGCTATGATTAAAGGGAATATTTTCACGTAAACTTTTGTACATATTGCTTCCTTCGAAATGTTTCTCTAATTCAACCGTAAATTCAGGTTTAAATTTTTCTGATATGTCCCAATCAAAATTACTTGGTTCAGCAACCGTAGGAAAAGAATGTATGTCTGCGATTAATAGAAACTTACCCTTACTTTTCACAACACGCTTAATTTCTTGAATACACGTATCCAAATCATCAACGTGGTCCAACGAATTTAAAGATGAGACAAAATCAAAATAATTGCTATCAAATGGGATTTTCTCAGCACCTGAATGAACATAATTCATTGAATGATTTTTCCCTTCCATTTTAACATATTTATCAGCTAATGGGTCTAATCCATATCTTTCTTTGGTGTTGTTTGCCCATTCTAAACTTCCTCTTGGACCCACAACCTAAATCTATAATTTTTTTTCCCTTCGTAATCATCATAAGACAATTCAAAAAAAAGTAGTAAAAAATTCTTCAAAGTGAATATTGTTCAATTTACCTTCAACAATTTTTTTATACCTCCAAAACAAAATTTCATTTAAGCCTTTAAACAACCTCGGACCAAAAATGAGCAAAAAGAATTTACTCACATATCGATACCCACCAATAGCTATTTTATTTTTCCGAAGTTGCATTATACGATTATCGGTCTTTTTGTTTTAAATAATTCTTTAAGCTCAGGAGGAACATCATTAATGGTATTCATAAAATCATCAAATTCATCTTTTGTTTCTTGAGAGAGCAACTCCTGAATTTCTTCTCCTATTGTAGGGCTCAAAAGAATCGGGAAATGACCTAAAACCATTTTGTTTGAAAAGAACTGACCAATAATATTATACTCTGAAAGTTCTTCAATATTTTTACCCGTTACAGCGCACTTTTCAAACAAATTCAATCCTGAATTTGATTTTAATCCCCAATCCTTTTGGCTAAAATTCTCTTGCATATACGACTTGATGTTAGAAACACTTTCCGAACTCATAGCATTCATTTTCTTGAGATTACAAGACATACATATGGCGTATTCGAACACTGTATTTTTTCTTACCATTATTCGGGTTGATTTTAAATGATTTTTCAATCATATAGGCCTCAGAACTCGTAAACAATTTTTTTTCTACAGAATGTGCATTCTTCAAACACAGAATCATTGGAGTCGCAATAAAACTCCGAAGGGATGTCTTGAAAATTTATCGAATCAAAATCTTGTTTTTCCATTAGTAGAAATAAAAAGCAAATATAATCACATTACGACTGGAAATGCATAATATACTCAACATTACCATCCCCGCCCTTTATTGGAGACTGAGCTGAAGCTTTTACAGTCCAACCATTTTGTTCACAAAAAGATTGAATTTTAGATAACGCTTCTATTCTTATTCGATTATCCGTTACAACTCCCTTTTTATTGAGTGCTTCTTGGCCTAATTCAAATTGCGGTTTTATTAAAACTACAAATTCAGCATTTTTTGCAACCGCATTAACCACTGCTTTTAAAACCAACGTCAATGAGATGAAGGATAAATCTGCTACAATTAAATTTGGTTGAGGTTGAAAAGGGGCCAATAGTTTTGTTCGAATTAAATCATCCAGCCTTCGAGCATTTATCTTTTTCAAGGCATACTACCCTGGAATCGTTTTTAATCTTTTCATCCATCTGACCACTACCCACATCAATTCCATAAACTAACCTTGCTCCATTTTGGAGCAAACAATCTGTAAATCCGCCTGTGCTTGATCCAACATCCAAACAGACACGTTCTTTTACCTGAATATCAAACAACTCCAATGCTTTCTCTAGTTTATACCCTCCTCGACTAACAAACTTAAAATCCTCTAATACTTCAACAACATCTTTTTCTTCGATAAGAACTCCAGCTTTTTTAGCAGGAATGTTATTTACCAAAACCTTTTGGTCCTGAATCAACTTCTTGGCCCAACTTCGGCTCCGAATTCCTTTTATCTCAACTAAATAATTATCTAATCTCATGAGTATATCGTCATCACTAATTTAGCCAAAAAAAGTAGCATAAGCTTCCAAAAAATTGTACTTGAATCAAATGTTAATCCTGAATTAAAAACAGTTAACAAAAAGACTATTTAAAATTAATACTTCTATAATTATTAATCAACAGTAGTAGAATAATTTCACACAAACTAAATTTTACACTATGAAAAAAATTTCTACTCTATTATTAAGCGCTACCCTTTCAGTAGCCTCCATTTCTCAAGGACAAATCCAATTGAATAAAATTGGTGGTTACGAAACAGGTGTTTTTGACGAAGGTGCTTCTGAAATCATTAGCTACAATGCTTCAAACCAATATTTATACTCTGTAAATTCTAACGATGTTTCCGTAGATATCATATCCTTAGTTGATCCAACTAATCCATCTAAAGTAAATTCAGTAGATATTTCCGCCTACGGTTCCTCAGCAAATTCAGTAGCTGTTGGTTCAGATTATTTCGTAGTTGCCGTTGAGCATCCTGATTCAGCTCAATTAAATGGCACGCTGGAATTTTTTAATTTATCCGGAACACATATTGTTTCCTTAACGTCAGGTGCTCTTCCTGATAATGTGCAAATTTCTGCTGACGGTAACTATGTAGTTGCTGCGAATGAAGGTGAACCATCTGATGCATATGATCATGATCCAGAAGGCACAGTTTCCATAGTAAACATGAGCGCTGGAGTTAATTCAATTACACAAACTGATCTTACCATAATTGATTTCAACACCTACAATGGTACATCTATAGCGGGGGCTATTGTAAATCACAATCCAGGAAATTCAACAGTTGCTCAGGATTTAGAGCCAGAATATGTTGCATTCAATTCAACGTCAACAAAAGCATATATTGTTTGTCAAGAAAACAATGCTATGATAACTGTTGACTTAGCAACCGCGAGTTTAGACACCATTATTGGATTAGGGTTTAAAGACTGGTCAGCAACCGATGGTTTTGATGCTTCCAATAAATCAGAAGCAGTAAACTTTAAAAACTGGAATGTATTTGGAGTATATCAACCCGATGCTATGGTTGGTCATAACATAAGTGGAGTTGAATACATCTTCACAGCTAATGAAGGAGACGGAAGAGACTATGATGGTTTTGAAGGAGAAAATAGAGTAAAAGATCTAAACCTCAATACAAGTATCTTTTCAATGACCGATATAACCAACGACACACTATTAGGCAGATTAAAAGTTCATGATGGTTTAGGTTTAAAATCCTGCGACGTTAGAGTATGACTCTTTGTATGCTTATGGAGCTCGATCTTTTTCCATATGGAATGCAAAACGACATCTCACTAGTGTATGACTCTGAAAGTATTATTGAAAAAAAAGTTTTTGAAAATGATCCTATAAATTTTAACTCAACAAATGATGAAACGGATTTTAAAGACCGTTCAGATGATAAAGGACCAGAGCCAGAAGCTATTGCAGTAGGAATGGTAGGAAGTAACTATTACGCCTTTGTTGGATTAGAAAGACATGGAGGAGTGATGGCTTTTGATGTTACCGATGTAAACAACGTAAAATATGTTGATTTTATTAACAACAGAGATTTTACTGCAGACCCAACAACATCAGCGGCAGGAGATTTAGCTCCAGAATGCATCCTATTTGTCCCAAAGGCAGAAACGTCTTATTCAAAAGATATACTTATTGTTGCCAATGAAGTATCTGGATCAATCTCAGTATATGAAATAAATGATTTACTAACTTCCTCTAACAAAGTATCTGTAAATTCATTCTTTGTATACCCTAATCCGGCTAACGACTTCATTAGAACTTCACTAATTGATAATTACAATTTGTATGACATTACTGGTCAACAAGTTAAATCAGTATATCACACAAATAAAATTGATATTTCTGATTTAGCTTCTGGTATATATACAATCAAGAACAGTACCGAAGCATTGTCATTTATTGTGAAATAAGAATAATTAAGACAAAAAATAAGCCGTTCCCTAAGTGGAGCGGCTTTTTATTTGCATTCTGCAAATCCACAATTTTTACATACGAAACAACCCTCCTTATATTCCATTGAATTATATTCAGAACAAGAAGGACATATACTTCCTTCTCTCTCAAGCCCTGGTTTTATGAAATTTCTTAATGCTCTGGACACACCATTTTTCCATGTATTGATTGTAGAATCATATAAATTCAATTCTTCAACCAATTGAACAACTTGTTGAATAGGAATATGTAGCTTCAACATTCCTGATATAAGCTTGGCATAATTCCAATATTCACTATTAAATGCTCTGGACAAACCTTCTATGGTAATACTATTTCCAGAAACATCTTCATACTGAAAATCATATCTTTTTTCTTTTGCCTCACGAACCTTTATAACCCACCCCTTACTCACATAATCAGGAACATTAAAATCACGATTAATTTTTCCTGTAAATATTTCATAGGGCTTCTCATTCAACAGCCCAATAACTGCAATCCAATTTTCTTTCTCATTTTTAAACCGAATCACTTTACATGCAATTGTATTTGGCCTCTTTACAACTTTCCCCTTCTTATCAGTAGATTTTAAAACACCATCCCGAGAACCATCCCTATACACCGTAATACCCTTTAATCCTTCCTCCCATGCTTTTAAATAAATATTTTTTACTTGATCGACTGGAACATCGGAATTAAGATTGATAGTACTACTAATGGAATGTGTAGTGTATTTTTGAACTATTTTTTGAATTGCAATCCTTTCCTCCCAGTTGATTTCATAAGCTGTATTTCCATAATAAGGAGAATCTTGAATTAACTTTTTAGGATGAGCTTTTTTCCATTCCATTAATTTAGGATGCAAAACTTCAAATTCTTCCCAACAATCGCCAGACTCATCAACAATTGATTCTGATGTTGGCTCTTGTACTTTTTTTCTTCTTTTGTAGGACAAACTATAAACAGGCTCTATTCCCGAAGAAGTTCTTGAAAGTAAACTTAAAGTTCCAGTTGGTGCAACCGTGCTAAAAGAAACGTTTCTTCTTCCATACTTTTGCATTCTTTCCCATGCTTCCCGAAACTCGAGAAACATCATTTTACTAACAAAGTCGGATTGTTTTTCAATTTCAGCGTTATACCCTGAAAAACACCCCCGCTGAATAGCCATATCTATGGTAGAATCAATTTCCCCTTGAAATTTAACCCGCATAATAGCATCAATTTTCAAATGAGCATCTTGCGAAGAATAACCAATTCCTAAAGCTGCTAGAGCATCCGCCAAACCAGTAAAACCTAAACCCACTCTTCTGCCTTCAATACAATTTTTTAGCAACAACTCCCAAGTTCTTTTCTCCGCATCTTTTATAAAAGTAGGTTGATTGTCTGATTCTATTTTGCTTAATATTTTTTTTATATGCTCAACCTCTAAATCCACTAAGTCATCCATCAACCTCATCCCCTCATAAGCTACTTCATACAACTTTTCAAAGTTAAATGCAGCCGTTTTATGAAAAGGATTATCTACAAAAGAATACAAATTTATTGCCATTAAACGACAACTATCGCCTCCTTGCATGGCAATTTCGGAGCATGGATTTGTTGACGTGTTCTTGTATTGAGGATATATAGATGAAGTACTGTAGGCATGCTGTTGGTCCCAAAATAAAACGCCCGGCTCACCTGATCCATGAGCACAGTTAATAATTTGATTCCATAAATCCTTTGCCTTAACTTCTGTTGTGTATTTGGGTTTTACAGCATCAACAGGCCACTGCAAAACAAAATTCTTATTTTCTCTTACAGAACGCATAAAATCATTAGTGATTTTCACACTAATATTCGCTCCGGTTATTTTATTTAATTCTTTTTTAGAATGTATAAATTTCAGAATTTCAGGATGCCTCACATCCATAGTAATCATCAAAGCCCCCCTCCTTCCTTGTTGAGCTACTTCTCGTGTTGTATTGGAAAATCGTTCCATAAAAGAAACAGCCCCTGATGTTGTTGCTGCCGAATTCTTAACCTCCTCATGAATGGGTCTTAAGCCCGAAATATCTAAACCCACACCACATCGTCTTTTATACAATTGAACAAGTTGTTGATCTGTAAATAATATGCCGCCATATGAGTCAAAAACATCTGGAACTACAACACAATTAGATAAGGAGGAGAATTGATTTTTAACACCTAAATTGGCCATCACACTACCCTGAGGAATAAGATATTTGAACCCATTAAAAAAATCAAAAATAGAATCATATGTTAGTGATTTTCTTTCTTTTCCATACTCTGAAAGATGTTCATGCTTTGAGTCCTTTTTTAAATATTTTTTTTCAATTCGAAAAAACTCTTTAGCCAATCTTATATGCATTTCTTTGGGTGTGATCTCTAACCATTTTCCTGTTGAAGATTTCAATGCATATTTTTCAGCCCAAACTTTTGCAGCAAGTTCATCATTTTGAAAATAGGCCAACAATTGAATCCAATTGTCTGAATAAGAATGACTCATAATAAATGTTTACTATATTATATAACAGTTTTTTATAACTTAAAGGTTCATATAGTAACCTTTTATTATTACTTTGCACTAAAGTTTATGTAAAATGATACAATCCGAAGAGTATTTTGACATGTTAAAATCATGGAATTTAGATGATTTAGTTGATCATATTATGAATACTCATCATGCTTATCTAAAAGCAAACTACCCGCTCATTTTGAAACTTATTGATAAACTAGATTATACAACTCAAAGTGATGTGATTCGAGAAATAAAACTTCTTTTCACCGAATTCACGGATGATTTAGCCATTCACTTGGTTAAAGAAGAAGAGGTACTTTTTCCCTACTTCAAAAAATTAGCAGAAAGTAAATCTTTTGGTTCAAAAGTAGAGCCCTCCAATTTTGGAACTCTATCCAAACCAATCGAAATGATGGAAGAAGACCATGATGAGAGTCATGATATAATGGATCGAATAAAAGAATTAACAAATAATTTCACTGCTCCACAAGATGCTGAACCTTCTATACATTTCTTATACTTTAAACTAAAAGAATTTGACGCAGATTTAGAAACGCATCATGAACTTGAAGACAAGCTCCTTTTTACAAAAGCAAGTATTTTAGAGAAAGAACTTGAAATTAATTAACGTACAATTCACTTTCAAGCGTTAATAAATTCAAGGTTAGCGTGACACCTCAATAAAACTTGTCAGCTATATTTGATTTTGAAGAAAATCGAAGACACATGGCATTTTCATTACTAGGAAAAAAAAGATTGAAAGAGCAACATGTTGCGAAAGTTTTTGTGGGTACTCTAAATGAATTGGCTGAAAAAACCTTTCCAACACTATCAGAATTTCTAAATGAAGTCCCTGAGTTGATGGAAAGTCCCAAAATAAAACCCAATCAAATGGAATGGTTTTTATATATAGTTTTCAGTACTAATCTTTACAATTTACAATATCACTTTGAATCCAATCAATTAAACAGGATGCGAATTTTGGTAATTGATGAATTTATTGAAAGTCTTGAAGGTAGAGAACACGATTTAACCTTAGAACAAATAAACAATTACGAAGACTATCTTATAAGTTTAGAAAAAATAATTAACGACCTTCCAAAGTCAATGGCAACGGCTATTTTTAATAAATACGGGATGAACAGTTGTCAACTAGACCATTTTCAAAAAATCAACACTCCTAACCCAATTATAATCAAGTCTATTGAAGAAGCCACAAAAAACTATATTTGGAATTGGACTGATTTTCTAGAAAAATACAAAATGATTGCTTAAAATGAATGATTACATCATTTTACTTTTGGGTTTTATTTAAAATCATTGTATCTTAAAATGAGTAAACAGCCAAAATTGACAAGAGGAAAGTTCGGTGTTAAATGTTCTAATTCCCATAGACTTCTCAAACACTTCCTACAGTGCTATGAGCTATGCAATTGAATTCCAAAAGGAATTTAATTTTTCAATTACCTGCATGCATGCTTTTAAAGCGAACAAACCAAGAAGAAGAGTTGAAAAATTCAAAACTCATTTCCCGTTTGAATTCAACTTAAAGCTAATTCAAGGTGATTTATTTTCTTGTTTTGAACATTATGAAAACAGAAATAGAATAGATCTGATTATAATGGGAACAAAAGGAGCGCAGGGTATTAAAAAACTTTTTAAAGGGAGTAATACTAGCAATTTAATGCTTCAAACCAATACTCCGATACTCATTATTCCTGAAGACACTCATTATGAACCTTTAAATAAAATTCTTTGGGCCAGTGATTTTAAGCCAATGATTAACCCTAGCGCTCTTGACCTATTAAAAAAAATAGCGTTAAGCACAGACAGCAGTGTCAGAATAGCACACGTTAAAACTTCTAATAAAAAACCCGATTCACACACAAAATCAGAAAAAAAATGGGAAGATGATTACTTTGGTAGAGATATTCGACACTCATTTAAAAAAATAAGGAGATCTTCCGTATCAAAGGGAATTAAATTTTATTTGAATCATAAAGATGACAATAGCTTATTGGTTCTAATAAGAAGAGAACACGGTTTGCTGGACAAGCTATTTAGAAAAAATCATTCAGAAGAGTTTGCTCAATCGCCTACATTACCTGTAATGATCATACACGAATAAAGTATTTCATTCTAAAATTTAGAATAAAAGGCAATACTACTAAAATATCAATACTATGATTATGCCGTCTTTTCTACAGATGTGTCTATAGAATCTGCGTTTGAAATAGATTTTACAGTTCCACCCATATCAAGTTTACCATTAATCTCAGCCCCTGGATCAACTTTTAATTTCCCAACTTGTGAATCTCCATTAATCACAGCTGTTGATTTTAACTCCAATAATCCTTTTACCTTAACCGTTGAATTCAAAGTTCCTTCAACATCTGCTGAATCGCAATCTACCTCACCTTCAATCAAACCTGTTTTACCAACAACAACTCTACCAGCACAAAAAACAGACCCTTTTACTTTTCCATCAATACGAATGCTTTTTGTTGAATTCACAGCCCCTTCAATCGTTGTTCCCTCTGCGATTCTATCAATTGTATTTGTATCGAAATTTTCTGGTACGCCCATATCCTCTGATTTACTATTTTTAAACATAACTTTTTCTCTTTCTGGTTTCAAATTTAAGAAAAAGTTATTAAACATGCCCTTGCGCAATCATTGCATCAGCCACCTTAATAAATCCTCCGATATTGGCTCCTTTTACATAATTTATTTGCCTACCTTCTTTTCCATACTCAACACACGTACTATGAATACCAATCATTATGTCTTTTAATCGTGTATCCACTTCTTCCCTTGACCAGCTAATTCTCAATGAGTTTTGTGACATTTCCAGCCCAGAAGTTGCTACACCCCCAGCATTACTAGCTTTCCCAGGCGAAAAGAGAACATTGTTTTTATGAAATACCTCAATCGCTTCAGGAGTAGTTGGCATATTAGCGCCTTCCGTAACACATTTCACCCCATTTTTAACCAATTCATTTGCTGATGAATGATCCAGTTCATTTTGGGTGGCACAAGGAAAAGCAACATCACATTTAATTCCCCAGGGTTTCTGTTCTTTATAATATTCACAACTATAATGAGCCGCATATTCTTTAATCCTTCCTCGCTTTACATTTTTCAATTTCTTTATAAACTTCAATTTTTCAGCATTTATTCCAGCCTTATCGTATATAAATCCTGAAGAATCACTCATAGATACAGGTATACCCCCCAGTTCAATCACCTTTTCACAAACAAACTGTGCAACATTTCCCGAACCAGAAATGACGACCGAAAGTCCTTGAAAATCCATTTTATTTTTGAGCAACATTTGCTGAGCAAAATATACCGCACCATATCCCGTAGCCTCTGGACGAATTAACGACCCTCCATAAGATAATCCCTTTCCTGTAAGTACTCCAGTGAATTCATTTTGAATTCTTTTGTACTGGCCAAATAAATATCCGATTTCTCTTGAACCAACACCAATATCTCCTGCAGGGACATCCGTATTAGCGCCAATATGACGACTTAACTCAGTCATAAAGGATTGACAAAATCCAATTATTTCTCTATCCGAACGACCCTTTGGGTTAAAATCTGCGCCCCCTTTACCTCCTCCTAATGGAAGAGTTGTTAAACTATTTTTAAAAACTTGTTCAAAGGCCAAAAATTTCAATATTGACAAATTCACTGAAGGATGGAAACGGAGACCTCCTTTGTATGGCCCAATTGCACTATTCATTTCAACTCGATACCCTCTGTTTACCATATATTCACCTTTATCTGTAAACCAGGGTACTCTAAAAATAATAACACGCTCGGGCTCGATGAGCCTTTCAAGAATATTGGCCTTCTTATACACCTTATTTTTGGCTATAAACGGAATAACCGTCTCCGCAACTTCATGAACCGCTTGAATAAACTCTGGTTCATTAGAATTTCGGAGCTCACTTTTCCTCATAAACTCCTGTATTTGCTCATCAAACTTGTTCACCATCTTCCTTGTAATTTAACCAATAATACGCTGCAATCCAATATGTTTTTTAAATTAGCACGACTTTTGTCAAAGAACAAATGTTAATTTCAAACTCATATCTAATTATCTCTTTATTCAAGCTGTTATATTTATACAATGCGTAGATTTCTGATTCTTTTTATTTTTTGTTTTAGTTTGAATTTTTCAAATGCCAACCCATTTTTCAGAGTAGATTCTCTGATTGAAAAAAAGCAATTTTTAAATGCTTGGAAATTATTATCATCAGAAGAAACAAAAACCAATAAAGAACAAATAAACTTAAAAAAAATAGATATGTGCTTGAAATATTTCACCAAAAGTATTTCTCATCAAGCATTTGCATTTACAAATCTTAAACCAGAAGAAAATCTTATCCAACATAGAAATCGGGCTGAAACAAAATTAATTCCAACCTTCCCATTTAAAATTGATGCTATTCTTGACTCATTAATTCAAGAAAACCCAAAAAATCATACCTTACAAAAATCTAAAGGAGATTATTATTATGATATTTTTATACTCTTTGGGAGAGATTGGATAACAAGTCAACAGGAAGTTCTTAGAAGAATGTATACTGCCTATAGTATCGCTGATAAGCACGGGGTAAATGATTATTTATCTCTTTATGCGCTGGGGTATTTCCACCATTTAAATTCAGAATCTCAGAAAGCAATTGAATATTTTCATAGATCGCTAGACCTAGATTCCAATCACGCCCCTACCCATTACAATTTAGCCTATATCTATACAGAGCTCGATAGTCAAGAAGTTGCTTTAAAGCATGCTTGGAGTGCCTACAAAAAATACAAATACATCAATTATAAAAATGATGCTGGTCAAATGACGGGATCTATACTTGGAAAAACAGGAAGGCATGAGGAAGCCATTTCAGTACTTCTGGATTGTGATCGTTTAATTCCTAGCACCTACCATACTTACTATTATTTACTCAATTCTTTTCTGCACTTAAACAAAACTCAAGAAGCATTAATAACGGCTGAAAACATGTTTTCTTTAGATTGGAAATCACATACTATTCATACAGATATTATTGAGTTTTTTATAAAAACAAATCATTTGAATGAACTTGTTGCATTTTATCAAACAAAATTAACAAAAGAAAAATATGACATGGAGTTCCGTGGGCATATTCAATTGCATATGGCTCAAGCGTATTCTTTAGTAAACGATAAGAGCCAAACCATAAAATACATCAATGATGCCAGAGAAAGTTTTCTAGTTTGTTATGATAATAATCACCCTATTTTTAGGGTACTTGATAAAATGTCAAAGTAAATTACTTAATCCAAATTCCTTGTTTTTGAATTATTGGAACAACAGATATGTTTTCTTGTTTTATAGTTTCAGGTAAAAACACAAACTTTTTATCAAATAATTTATTTTTATGATAAAAAGAAACAAAATACTCATTGTTGAGTTTCAAAACATCATCAATTATAACTTCTATTTTTTGGGAAGATTTTGCAGAAACTACTTTATAAAAATGTCTTAGCGTTGATGATTTGGATTCCTCTCCTTTTAAATTTTTTAAATACCCTTTTGAAGAGACAAAAACATTCTCAATTGGTTCGCTCTTATCATTAACAATATAGGCATTCCATATCTTTTCTCCACCAACACCCTCTTCACTTACAACAGCTATGTACACACCAAAAACTTCTGGCATTTCAATATCCTTCTTCATCAAATATAATTTGGAAAATAAAATTACTCAATAAGTCGAAAACCTTCTTCTAAATAAGACCATAAATCATCAGGAGCATATCCATCTTTTGTCTTTTTCTTACTTCTGTATTGCCCAAGTCGTGTGATAATTAAATTTTTATCGGGAACACAAATCACATATTGACCCAAAATACCTCTCATATAAAACACTTTGGAACCTTTATACGTTGTTAACCACCATGAATACCCATAGTAATCTGTGTTCTCTCCAGCTACATTAGGAACATTCACAGGGTTAATTGATTGAATCACATATGAGGAATCTACTATTTGCTCTCCATACATTTTACCGTAATTCATATAAAGTTTACCAATTTTAGCGAAATCTCGTGCGGTAGCATATAAGCCTGTAAATGTTTTCTCATCTCCATCTTCATGGTCAAGAATCCATTTTGCATCATTCTCCATACCCAATTTTTCCCACAACATTCTTGAACCATAATCAGCAACTTTCTCCTTAGTTGACTTCTCTAAAATAAACCCTAAAAGCAAGTTGTTTCCGCCCAAATAAGAATACTCAGTTCCTGGTTTTTTCTCCAGTTCAAACCCTTTAGTGAGGTCTTTTAAATTAGTACCATAATAAGCTTTAGCCATAAAACCAATTGGGTTTCCATAACTCTCTCTAAAATTCATTCCCGATGTCATCGAAAGCAAATGCTTAATTTTAAGATCTTTGTCTTTTTCTTGAACAAATTCTGGCAAGTAATTATGTACCGATTCTTCAATAGAAATTTTTTCCTCCTTCACCGCTATTCCAGTAATTACACTAAGTACTGACTTTGCCATTGAAAACGAATTAGAGACCTTATCCTTGGAATACCCATCATAATAGGATTCATGAATGATTTCATCTCCTTTTATAACCAAAAAAGCTTTTGTTCCAAAAATTTTGTGACTTTCTTTTACTTGGTCAGACAATGGTTTTGAATTAATTGCGGGTGACTCCTTCCAAGACTTCGTGTTTTTTGCATGCAATATTCTATTGTAAAATATATCAGGGTCATCAATTGTGGGTTTTAATCTTCCCTGAAAATAGGTATCGGTCAGACCCTTATAAATATGCGTATTTCCCGAAAACCAAATGGCCAAGTTCAAGACGACAAGAAAAATAACAAACCCTCTTAATAGTTTTTTTAAAAACTTCATAATCTAGGTACGAAATATAGCACCAAATGTTTTATTTAATAAATTCAAAACCAAATAAGTTTTGAAGATGAAAAGCAACCTTTCTTTGAACCTCACTAATATCTTGGGATTCCCCTAGTTCTTTTTGTAATGAGGTTACCGCTTTGTTGGCAATTCCACAAGGAACTATATTATCAAAATAATCCAAATTAGTATTCACATTAAGTGCGAAACCATGCATAGTGACCCATCGAGACAATTTCACACCAATTGCACATATTTTCCTTGCTTTTAATGGATTACCACCTTCAATCCAGACACCAGTTGCACCTTTTACTCTTCCCGATTCAATACCATAATCTCTAAGGGTTAAGATAACTGCCTCTTCTAAAAACCGAAGATATTTATTGATATCCGTGAAAAAATTATCCAAATCTAAAATTGGATAGCCAACAATCTGACCTGGACCATGATACGTAACATCACCACCTCTATTAATATGATAATAACTAGCACCTTTAGATTTCAAATCGGATGCATCGATAAGCAAATTGTCTTTTTCTCCAGTTTTTCCGAGAGTGTATACGTGAGGATGTTCACAAAAAATCAAAAAATTCTGAGTATACGAATTGTTTGCCTCTCCTTTTCGAATAGCAATTTTATGTTGAATAATCTCATCAAAAATGGCGGCTTGAAAATCCCAACATTCTTTGTATTGAATCAAGCCCTTATTAATTAGCTTAACTTTCTTATTCACTACTTTATAGTTGCTAAGTGATCTTTCAGAGCGTCTATAACTCTAATTTCAATAGGATCAATTTGTTTCTTTTCTGCAATAAAAAGGGAAGCCCAATCTGTTAGATATATTAAATACAGTGCCTTTTCAATAAAAAAATTTCCTTTGCTAATAATTTCCGTAACAATAGAACCCTTATCCAAAATCACTTTTTTCATAAACTCCATTCTCTCTTGAGTCCTATAGTAATCGTCATCATTTCTAAACATGACAACAGACAAGTTACTATTTCCAGAAGCCCATCCAACAATTTCATTATGATTTAATTCCGGGAATTTCTGATGCCAACACAATTCTTTACTGTTTTCGTTTAACTGTTGTCTAAAACGAATACTTACCGGTTCAAATTTATCCGTTGCATAAATAACGGGGAGCTTTCCAAATAAATTTGCAGCAACAGTCTCTGCCTCTTGTCGTATGGATGAATCATTTGTTTTTAATAATTCAATGGCAGATTTCAACTCTTCAACTGCAGATTTTGGTAAAATTCCATATTTAACCAATATAAAAAACTGCTCGGTCAATGAGTACCCTAAACATGTTCTAGGCGGATTACCCCCTGGAATTATGATGTGATTGTAATTATTTTCTTCGCAGATCCTTTTTAATTCACCCCCTGAAGTTACTGCAGCTATTTCAGTTCCCTTATTTTGACATTTTTTCAATGCAGTCAAAGTTTCTTCAGTATTTCCACTGTATGAACATGCAATAACTAAAGTATTTTCATTAACATATTCAGGAATATGATAATCGTTACAGGTCATTACAGGTATTGCAGCACCCAACAATGCAGTTTTAGCAACAACTGTCCCTCCAATACCGGAACCTCCAACACCTAGTATTAATACATTACTTAGCTTTTTATTGGGTATAGAAAACTGGGCATTTTCTCCAATTGAGAAAGCATCCTCTAACTGTTCTATAAATCCTTCTATGTGTTTTCTCATAATGACCAACTAATTTTATCTAGGCAACTTTTAGATTCTTAAGGGTATCCCCAGATAATTTTGCTAATGCATATTCTTTAGTTATGGTAAAAGACTGACTTTCTTCACCATTTGATGGCAAATCAAACATGGCATCAATCATAATTGACTCACAAATAGACCTTAATCCACGAGCTCCTAATTTATATTCAAGAGCTTTTTCAACAATAAAATCGAGAACATTCTTATCAAACTCCAATTTAATTCCATCAATATCAAACAATTTCACATACTGCTTCACCAAAGCATTCTTAGGTTCAGTAAGAATTCTTCTAAGTGCAGATCGATCCAATGGCTTTAGGTGAGAAAAAACAGGAAGTCTTCCTATTAATTCAGGAATTAATCCAAAGGATTTAATATCCTCCGGAGAAACATATTGAAGCAAATCCGTCTTATCAACAGAAGCTAATGTTTTACTAGCTTGAAATCCTAATGATTGCGACTTAACTCGCTTTTCAATCAATTTTTGGATACCGTCAAAAGCTCCTCCACAAACAAAAAGAATATTTTTCGTGTTGATTTGAACCAGCTTTTGTTCAGGATGTTTTCTTCCTCCCTGAGGCGGTACTCCAACAGTGCTCCCTTCTAATAATTTAAGCATGGCTTGTTGAACGCCCTCTCCACTTACATCTCTTGAAATTGATGGGTTATCAGACTTTCTAGCAATTTTATCTATCTCATCAATAAAAACAATTCCCCTTTCTGCAGATTCCACATCATAATCCGCAGCTTGCAACAACCTTGATAAAATAGCTTCTACATCCTCACCGACATAACCAGCTTCAGTAAGAACCGTTGCATCAGCAATACAAAAAGGAACGTTTAAAATCTTAGCTATTGTTCTTGCCAACAGAGTTTTACCTGTACCCGTTTCACCAACAAGCAGGATATTTGATTTCTCAATTTCTACTTCATCATCCGAACCAATAATATTGTTATGCTGAGCTAATCGTTTATAATGATTGTATACAGCTACTGATAATATTTTCTTGGCTTTATTCTGACCAATAACATAATGATCAAGATGCTTTTTTATTTCAACTGGCTTCATCAATTTTAACTCATTATCTAAGTTAATATTGATTTTAGCTGAACTTTCTTCTTTTACAATTCCTTGCGCTTGCGTAACACAGCTATCACATATATATCCCTCGATTCCCGCAATTAATACACTAGTATCTTTTTTCTCTCTACCACAAAAGGAACATTTAACTTGACTATTCTTGTCCATAAAGGCAAATATACGAAAAACCGCCTGAGCAATTAGCTCAAGCGGTTGTGTTATACAATATACTTATATTATTTTTTCTTGATCAATACTTCATCGATCATACCATATTCCTTTGCTTCATCAGCTATCATCCAGTAATCTCTATCTGAATCTTCCCATACCTTATCGTATGTTTGTCCGGAATGATTCGCAATTATAGTATACAACTCTTTTTTAAGCTTTTGTATTTCTCTTGCTGTAATTTCAATATCAGATGCCTGACCTTGAGCACCTCCTAGAGGTTGATGAATCATTACTCTTGAATGCTGCAATGCTGTTCTTTTTCCTTCAGTACCAGCACATAACAAAACAGCCCCCATTGAAGCAGCCATACCCGTGCAAATCGTAGCTACATCAGGATTAATATACTGCATAGTATCATATATACCCAAACCTGCATAAACAGACCCTCCTGGAGAATTTAAATAAATTTGAATATCCTTTTCTGAATCCAACGATTCTAAAAACAACAATTGAGCCTGGATGATGTTCGCCATGTGATCGTTAACACCCGTTCCTAAGAAAATAATCCGATCCATCATTAACCTTGAGAAAACATCCATTTGCGCAACATTAAGTTGCCTTTCCTCAACGATATATGGAGTCATAGAAGACTCAATATAACTATCCGTGTGCATGCTAGAAATCCCTTGATCTTTTACAGCAAACTTTCTAAACTCTTTTCCCGCGTCAAACATATTTACTTTATGATTTTTTTAATGTTGTTTAAAATAAAACAAGATGAAACTAAAGATGCGACAAAATTGTCGCATCTCTAAAAAATTCTTTAAAAAGAAATTAAAATTTATCCGTTAATAGCAAAAATCTACTTTTTTGCAGCAAGCTTTACAAACTCATCGTATGTAACTTCTTTTGACTCTAACTTACATTTTTCAGAAACTAAGTTCATAATCTTATCCGAATACAATTCGTTGTACATTTTTTGTTTTTCCTCTTGCTTTCCTAAAACAGTTTTAGCATAATTCTCTAATTCTTCAGCAGGTACCTCGTGTCCAAACTGCTTAAAATTAGCAACAATCAT
>JBJKXR010000015.1:0-43152 GCA_045561495.1 Flavobacteriales bacterium
TCAAGCAAACTCATTCTTATAAACCACCCGAAGTAGGCATTATCTTAGGTACTGGTTTAGGAGGATTGGTTGATGATATGAAAATTGATTTTGAAATTAATTACGAAGAAATTCCAAACTTCCCAGTTTCAACTATTGAATCGCATAAAGGCAAATTAATTTTTGGAGAAATTTCTGGAAAACAAGTAGTGGTGATGCAAGGCAGGTTCCATCATTATGAAGGTTATTCTTTAAGTGAGGTTGCATTTCCTGTAAGAGTATTCAAGCTTTTAGGTATAGAAAATCTTTTAGTTTCAAACGCAGCAGGAGGTCTTAATCCTGGGTTTTCAAAAGGAGATATAATGATCATTTCGGATCACATTAACCAATTTCCTGGAAACCCTTTAATCGGTGAAAATATAGATGAAATAGGGCCAAGATTTCCTGATATGTATGAACCGTACAACAAAAATTTAATTTTCAAAGCGCAAACAGCAGCCTCAAATCTTGGGATAAAAACTCAAAAAGGCATTTATATTGGATTACCAGGGCCTATGTTAGAAACGCCTGCAGAATATAATTACTTAAGAATTATAGGTGGAGATGCTGTTGGAATGAGTACTGTCCCGGAAATAGTCGCGGCAAAGCACGCAGGATTAACATGTTTTGCCTGTTCGGTAATTACGGACATATGTTACGGTGAAATAAAACCTGTAAACTTTGAAAACATATTGGAGACTGCGAGCAATACAGAACCTAATTTAACAACACTTTTTAAAGAACTTATTAATCAATTATAATATGAAATCAATTTGGTATCCAATTTTAGCAAGCGCTTTCCTTTTCAGTTGTGAAAATGGAAACAATAATAATTTTTCAGAAGGAAATTTAACAATAAACTTTACACTAGAAGAACTTGAAGGGGAAGAGGTTGTTTTGGAGCTTTTATCTTCAAATCCAAAGCTTGCTCAACTGGATACTGTAAAAACAAAAAACGGAAAGGGGTTTTTCAACCACGAAACTGAAAAAACATCTTTTTATCAAGTTTATGTCCCAGGAAAAAATGGTGAAATTATATTTTTAGCAAGCCCTGGTGACACAGTGGAAATTGAGGCAAATGCCAATCATATTTATTCTTCATCTAAAGTTGGTGGAACAAAAGAAAATGAGCGATTAGATAGCCTCATCACACTAATTAAAGCAACAAAGTTTTATACAGATTCATTGCAAATCGTTTTTAAAAACGCTGAATCCAAGCAGATGCATTATGCTTTACAAGAAGATTTTCAAAAATTATATGGAAATGCAAAAATGAAAGAAGAGGCTTTTGTGATAAACTTTATTAGAAGAAATCCTGGTCAATATTCTAATTTACTGGCAGTTAACTCATTAAATAAATTAAGGCATAAAAAAATATTTCAACTGGTGGATAGTGCATTGGTCAAAAATTTCCCTGCAAATGAGGATGTTTTGAAATTTCATGAATCCATTGAAAATAGATATCCTCCTTCAGTAGGTAAAAAAGCTCCAAACTTTACCCTGTTAGATGCCAACGATGAAAATATTTCTCTTTCAGATTTTAAAGGAAAATATATTCTCCTTGATTTTTGGGCAACATGGTGCGGTCCTTGCATTAAGGAAATACCTAATCTGAAAAGAATCCAAGAAAATTTTGGTGGTGAAAAATTTGAAGTCATAAGTGTTTGCCATGATAGAAATAACCCAGATGCGAAAAGAACATGGAAAAAAATAAATGAACAACACGGAACTACTTGGACACAAGTTTATGATGCTGGAGGATTGGCAACAGCAAAAAATTATAAAATAACACATTATCCCACCATGTTGGTGTTAGGTCCAGATGGGAAAATTATTGATGCTGGAAATCATATTAGAGGTGAAAATGCATATCAAATCATAAAAAATCTCGTTGAAAATGAGTAAAGCTTATTTAGCGCTACTACTTTTTGCATTTAATCTTTCTGCAAATGCGTATTGGCAACAAAAAGTAAGATATACTATAAAGGTTGAACTGGTTGATTCAACTCATAAACTAAAGGCCTTCGAAAAAGTAACTTATATTAATAATTCCCCAGATACATTGAGCGAAATGTATTTTCATCTTTGGCCAAATGCTTATCAATCTGGAACTCCATTGGATAAGCAAATACAAGAAGATGGAAATACAAAACTTTATTTTGGTGATGAAAAATATATGGGCTTTCTCGATTCAACTCAATTCAGAGTCAATGGAATTTCTGTTCAATTAAAAAAACATTCTTTAGGAAAAGAAGTAGCTTGGTTTAATCTTCCAAGCCCATTACTACCTGGAGATTCTATTGTTATTTCAACCCCTTTTCAGGTTAAAGTCCCTTATGGAGAAATTTCTCGATTAGGTCATTTAGATGATTCTTATCAAATAACACAATGGTATCCAAAACCAGCTGTTTACGATAAAAACGGCTGGAATGTAATGCCTTACTTAAGTATGGGTGAATTTTATTCAGAATATGGTCAATTTGATGTTGCCATTACTCTTCCAAAAAAATATAAATTGGCCGCTACTGGAAATTTAATTGGTACCTCTATACAGGAAAACTCTAGAACCGAAAGCTATTCTATCAATAATGTTCATGATTTTGCTTGGTTTGCGGATACATCATGGATAGAAGAAACCAGTTCGGTTATTCTACCCAATTCTGGAAGAAAAGTAAAAACATACATGAAATATCGTCCAGAAGATAGCGCTGTTTATAGAAATTCGGTTCAGTTTGTGGACAGCGCGCTTTATTACTATAGTTTGTGGGTTGGTGATTACCCGTATGATGTTTGTGGAGCTGTAGATGGTGGATTAACAGCAGGAGCAGGTATGGAATATCCCACAATAACAGTATTAGGAGGTAGTGAAAACAGAGCGTTCCATGAAGAGGTCACTGTTCATGAGGTAGGTCACAATTGGTTTTATGGAATATTAGGAAGTAATGAACGTAAAAACCCATGGATGGATGAAGGAATTAACTCTTATTACGAAAGGCGTTACTATGAAGAAGTAAAACCGAAAATGAATTTTTATAACTTTTTCCCAGTGCTTAAGCTGTTAAAATATAAACCCATCAATCAAACAGAATTTCACCAGTATTCATATGATTATGTGAACACGCGAAACATAGATCAACCTCCTAATTTACCTGCAAATGAGTATTCCAGTCTAAATTATGGGTGCGTCATATACAGTAAGGTTGCAGTTTGCTTTAATTACTTAGAAAAGTATTTAGGGAAGGAAACATTTGATAATGCCATGCAAGACTATTTTCAGACTTGGAAATTTAAACATCCCTCGCCAAAGGATCTGAGAGCTATATTCGAAAAATATACCAATAAAAACCTCAATTGGTTTTTTGACGATTTATTAAAAACAAGTTATCCAATTGATTATAAAATAAATTATGCTGGGTACTCCATGGACAATAAAAAATTCAGTGTTAATGTAAAGAATGTTGGTGATGTTGCCTCCCCGATTGTAATTAGTGGAATTAAAAAAGGAAAAGTAGTTAATACAGTATGGTATGAAGGATTTTTTGACACAAAAGAACTCTCTTTTCAAAATGGAGATTACGATGAAATGATCATCGATTACTATCATGATATTCCCGAAATCAACCGAAAAAACAATCGTTTTTCACTTTTTAATTTTGTTGGACGAATTGAGCCACTTGAAGCAACTCGACTCTATGACTTTAACAAGGTTGACAAAACTCAAGTTCACTTCTTACCAATTCTTGGATATAATTTACACGACAATTTGCAATTGGGTACACTCGTTAGTAACTTGAGCATTCAGGAACAAAAGTTTCGATATTTACTAATGCCTCAATTTTCCTTTGGAACAAATAAATTAGTTGGATCAGCCCAATTCACGTATTCAATTCATCCCTCAGAGTATTTTGATAAAGTAAACATTAATTTGATCTATAAAAAACAAGGCCTTGATTTAGGTATAGTTCCTGGACAAATAGAAAAATCTGAACTAGGCTTGAACTTTCTCCTTAAAAAGAAAAAAGCACGGTCAAAATTAAAGTCCAATTTTGAAGCAAGGCTAACTAATGCAAGCGTTTCTTTTGATAGAAGAGAATCGCAAATGAAAAATTATATTACATTTAATTTTAAAGCAAAAAACAACCGCTCTATCAATCCCTACAAGGCAAATATACAATTACAAGCTTTTGAACAAAACTGGAAATTAACTACTGAATTTAATTATGGATTAACAATAAATAATCGCTTACAAAAAATTGACATTCGTGGTTTTGCGGGTTGCTTTTTGCAAAGTTTAAATGCGAATACAGAAAGATTCAATTTAACTGCAAACAATGGTACACTTTTAACTTCCTCTGATTTAGAAAACTTCACATATAGTACCCCTGATTATTTATTTGACAACACAACATATGGAAGATTCATTACTGATGGAACAAGTTTAGGTCGACAACAAATTCACATTCAAGACGGAGGGTTTAAAAGTGGCATAAGTACTATTAATTCAAGCATTTGGATAGGAAGTTTAAACATCGTTCTGCCATTACCAACAAAACTTATTTCATTTTACACAGATTTTGGAACGACAGATAGAGTATGGAGTAATTATGCTGAAGGAACATTAACATCACCTATTTTATATGATTATGGATTTCAGCTTAACCTAAAAAGAAATCACTTTGAAATATACTTCCCATTGGGCTACTCAGAAGCAATTATGAATGATTATGAAATTGCAGGACTTGGGGATGACCCCACCACGCCTGAAAATGAATTTAACTATTTTAGAAGAATTAAATTCATGTTTAATATGAATATATTATACGATATCCTTCAATAATGGAGCAAGGCAAAAAAATATATTTCGCTTCGGATTTTCATTTGGGTATTCCCAACTATGAAAAAAGTCGTGAACGTGAAAAAATAATCATTAACTGGTTGGATAGTATTAAAAAAGATGCACAAGAAATATATTTAGTGGGAGACATTTTTGACTTCTGGTTTGAATACAAACAAACTGTCCCAAAAGGACACATAAGATTCCTCGCTAAAATTGCAGAAATTACAGATTCAGGCATTCCCGTTCATTTCTTTACCGGAAATCATGACATGTGGATGTTTGACTATTTACCAAATGAAATAGGTATTTCTATCCATAGAAGTACAATTCTTAGAGAATGGAATGGAAAAAAATTCTTTATTGGACATGGAGACGGATTAGGGCCTGGAGACCGATTTTATAAATTCCTCAAACTCTTTTTTAATTCAAAAATTTGCCAGTGGCTCTTTGCTCGTATTCATCCCAACTTTGGCATGGGCGTTGGTAATTTATGGAGCAGTAAATCTCGTAATTCAAATATCGAAAAAGGAGAAGCATTTTTAGGAAATGAAAAAGAGTGGCTATATATCTATTGCAGAGAAGTTCTGGAAAAAAAACATTACGATTTTTTCATTTTCGGACATCGCCACCTTGTTCTCGATATAGAAATTCAAGACAAAAACTCTCGTTACATTAACCTTGGCGAATGGTTTACTGGAAATCCATACTTTGCTTCATTTGACGGAGAAAACGTAACTTTAGAAGCTGTACAAAACAATTAATACGTGGAATTTGAAAATAAAACTGACTTAGTATTTGGAATACACCCTATTTTAGAAGGTTTAGAATCCGGAGAAAACTTCGATAAAATATTAATTCTAAACTCATTAAGAACTCCGCAAGCTAAAGAAATAATTGCTACCGCTAAGGAAAGGGGGATTGCTGTAAACAAAGTACCTCAACAAAAACTGGATCGAATAACTAGGAAAAACCACCAAGGAATAATTGGTTTTATTGCTCCTATTGAATTTCACCAAATAGAAGACATCCTTCCCGATATTTTTGCTCGTGGAAAAAATCCTTTTCTTCTTATTCTCGATAGGATATCTGATGTTCGGAATTTTGGTGCTATAGTCCGAACAGCCGAATGTGCAGGAGCCGATGCAATAATAATTCCCAAAAAAGGGTCTGCTCAAATTAATGGCGAAACAATTAAAACATCAACGGGAGCAATATTTAATATTCCAATATGTAAAGTTTCAGGAATAGACTCCATAATTCCATTTTTAAAAGAGTCTGGTATCCATTTAATTGCGTGTACTGAAAAAGCCGAGGTAAACTATACACAAATTGACTATACACTTCCAATAGGCATTATTCTAGGAAGCGAAGAGTCTGGAATTGCGATTTCAAATATTACAAAAAGCGATTCCACTGCGAAATTACCTTTGATAGGAAAAACTAAAAGTTTGAATGTTTCTGTCGCAGCAGGAATAATTATGTATGAAGTAATACGACAAAGAACCTAATGCATAAAATAGTTTAGACTAAACCGTTACTATTATAGATGTAAATTAACAGGAACAGTACTTTCTGCTTTACATTACTCATAATAAACCTTATCTTTATAAGTGTATAGAAACAGTGCCCATTATAAAAATTCGAGAAAATACTCTTGGATTTCCTCTTTTATAATAGGTATTTTTCAAATTACTAAAACAATATAAAACCTATGGCAAGATCACAAGAAACATTTGGCAAAAAGGAACGAGAAAAGAAAAGGCAAAAGAAAAAACAAGAAAAAGCACTTCGAAAAGAAGAAAGGAAATCGAATGCCTCAGGGGGAAAATTTGAAGATATGATTGCCTATGTTGATGAATTTGGTCAAATTGTTGATACTCCACCAGATCCAACTAAAAAAACAAAAATTAAAGCTGAAAATATTAATTTAGATTACTCAAAACAATCCAGTGACATGGAAGAAGAACCACTTCAAGGAAAGGTTTCTTTTTTTTAATGATGAGAAAGGATATGGATTTATAAAGGACAACAACTCAAAAGACTCCTACTTCGTGCACATAAATAAAGTACAAGGAGAAATAACCGAAGGCGATAAAGTTACATTTGAACTAGAGAAAGGGCCTAAGGGGCTAGTTGCCGCCAACGTGAAGAAAATTTAATATCAAAACACTATAAATTTTAAAAGTCATCCAATAAGGATGGCTTTTTTTTTGGAAATATTATTCACAACAGAAGGATTCCTCAAATGCTTTTACACATAACCGTGTGAAAAAGAATAAAGAAATAACAAAGCATTGCTGGTATTGGACCGTTAGATTTGTTTAGGATCATCTATCCATATGCTACTTTACAAGGTCTTTACTAATTTGTATTTTGTTTAGTATCAACTGTTAAGTTTGCATATGGGCTAAAACAGCTTATATGAAGAGTCTTTTAATTGCATCGTCATTTCTTGTTATAAGTATAGCGAGTTTATTCACTCCATCAGAAATAAATGTAAATTTTAACGCTCCTTCTTCAATAACATCTGGAGAATCATTCATTATGGATATTGAAATCGATAAAGGTGACATCTCCGATTTCGCAAAACTACAATTAAGTTTACCTGAAGGGTTTAGTGCTGAACTTTTTGAAGGAAAAGAAGGGACGTTTACATTTTATGACCAGAAAGTAAAACTTATTTGGATTTCATTACCCGCTGAACCAAAATTTCATGTTAAACTAAAAATAAGTTGTGACACATCTCTGGTTGGAGATTACAATTTCAAAGGCAAAATCTCCTATGTTCTAGAAGGAGAAAGAAAAAACAAAGAACTTATTTCTCCTACATTTAAAGTAACGCCTAAATCTAAACCAACTTCCCCAACAATAGTATCTACTAAAACGGAAGCAGAAAATAATACTAGTGTAAGTTCGGCTTCTACCACATCTCAACTTTCTTGTTCGCGTTCATTTGACGCCAAAAAAATAGGACCTGGGGAAACCTTTTTAGTTACTTTAAAAGTTAAAAAGTCAAATGTATCAGGAGTAGGTAAAATAATAGAGAATATACCTGATGGGTTTACAGCTCAAGAAGGAGAAAATAATGGGGCAATATTCAGTCAAAAAGGAAGTCAGGTGAAATTTTTATGGATGACGCTACCCTCTGATAATGAATTTTCCGTAAGCTATAAAATAATGGTTGATGAAAACTTAGATGGGAACAAAGTTATTGATGGAAAAATGTCCTACCTAGATGGTGACATGACCAAAAATACTCTAATTGATGGAACATCAATCGAAATTACAAACGTTCAACAAGATATTCAAACTGCTGGAATCGAAGAAAATAGTGAAGATGAAACATCAGCCACTACAAAAAATGAAACTAACGAGTTGACTGAAGATGAAACATTAGCCACTACGATAGAAAAAAAAGAAACCCAGGAAAGCGAAACAGTCGAAAATACAATAGCTTCAAATGAGAAAGAGAATTCCACGGAAAACGAAAGCAAAGAAATAAATCAAAATTCTGTACAAACTGAAGATGAAAGAACAACTAAAAAAGTTGTTTCAAATAATACAATAGCTTCGAATGAAGAAAAAAACTCAACACAGGTTGTAACTAAACCAGAAGAAAACAACACTTCATCAGAGGAAGAGAATACAACAACTACCCAAGAAGATAATTCAGTAGATAATGCAATAGCTAATAATGAGAAAAATAATACCCCACAAAATGAAACAAGTTCCTCTATTGATAATACAAACTCAATTGAGAAAGAAAAAACAACTCAAACGGAAAGTAAAAATGTTGCTATGAGTGCAACTAGTGAAACAGCAAGTAATCATAAAGTAAATTACAGAGTTCAAATATGTGCACTTAGAAAAAAGACCGAAACCAATTACTTCACGAAAAATCATAATGTCAAAGAAAAAATCTATTTAAACATGCATGAAGGGTGGCATAAATATACTGTTGGGGATTTTAAAGAATATATGTCGGCCAGAGACCACAGAAGTACTGCTAAATCTAATTATAAAATAAATGGTTCATTTGTTACTGCATACAACGATGGATCAAGAATTACGGTTCAAGAAGCTCTTATGATTACAAAAGACAAGTGGATTGCACCTTGATTAAATTCATCTTTGATATGATGAAATAACTTGTGAATTATTGATTTAAAAGTCTAATTGAGAATTAATAAAACGTAGTTTATTCTTAATTTTTTGCAACTCGTTTAATCTACCCTTTTCTTTAAGAATAGTCCCTTTTAAGTTCAAAATAGAACAATTCAAAGAATCATCATCTAAAATCTGATTACACAATAATAATGCAGTATCAGCTTGATTCAAGTTGTATTTAAAAACTGCATAATTTGATTTTGCTTCAACATAGGAAGGAAACTCACGAACAACATTGTTATAAGCCTTATCAGCTTCTCCAAGATTATTGAACTCATTATATGACCAAGCTAAACTATACTTTAAACCAGCATCCTTAGGAGACACCTCTATGCCTCTTTTATAATACTCAATTGCTAACGGGTCATTTTGAAGGGTTAAAAGCAAGCCCAATTCATAATATACTTTAGCAAAATTGTGCTTTAATTCAATAGCAGTCTTAAAACTTGATATAGCTTTGTTTGTATCGCCAACATGTTTGTAAGCAACTCCTTTCATAAAATATGCCTCTGGCTTTCTCTCGTTTATCCTGAGCCCTCTATTAATGTTTTTAAACGCACCCTTGTAATCACCCAGAAATAATTTAATCTCAGCAATTTTAAAAAAGGTTTCTTCATTAGTTGAGTCTATGGAAATAGCCCGATTAAAAAACACAAGAGACTTTCCTATTTCCACCTTTCTAAAATGTATTTCTGCAAGTTGATTAATCGCTACAGCGTTATTAGAATCTGATCCCAATATTTTATAAAAATAAAACTGAGCGGAATCAAGATTACTTTTACGAAAAAAGGACTGACCCTTCAACAAATCTGAAGAAGTATTATTCTTTGAGTTACATGAGCACAAACTCCAAAAGAATGCCATCAATACAACCCCTGAAAAAAAGAAACGATATGTTTTAAGAATTCTGCGATTTTTTATTTGACCCAAAACCATTCATCAAATATAAAAAAAGGGCATTCAAACGAATACCCTCTAACGAGTTGATTAACTTTTAATATTACTCCCCAGCTTCAATGGCGGCAAAAATTTTCTCTTCTAATTCCGAAGCTAATTCTTCATTATCTTTAATAAGTGCCTTAACAGCGTCTCTACCCTGCCCTAATTTAGTATCACCATAACTAAACCATGAACCTGATTTCTTCACAATTCCTTTATCAACTCCCAAATCGATAATTTCACCTGATTTTGAAAAACCTTCTCCAAACATAATATCGAATTCAGCTTTTCTAAAAGGAGGTGCCAATTTATTTTTAACAACCTTTACTCTAGTTCGGTTTCCAATAACCTCATCTCCAGATTTAATTTGACCAATTCTTCTGATATCAATTCTCACTGAAGCATAAAATTTAAGCGCATTACCTCCTGTAGTAGTTTCTGGATTTCCAAACATTACTCCAATTTTTTCTCTCAATTGGTTGATGAAAATAACGCATGTTCCACTTTTCTTAATTGTAGCGGTTAATTTCCTTAATGCTTGGGACATTAAACGAGCCTGAAGACCCATTCTAGAATCTCCCATATCACCCTCTATCTCTGCTTTAGGTGTTAGTGCAGCAACGGAATCAACAACTAGCAAATCAATAGCCCCAGAACTAATTAGATTGTCAGCAATTTCTAAAGCTTGTTCTCCATTATCGGGTTGAGATATTAATAAATCTTCCGTATTAACACCTAAAGATTCTGCGTAAAATCGATCAAAAGCATGCTCAGCATCTATTATTGCGCAAATCCCACCTTTTTTTTGTGATTCGGCAATTGCATGAATAGCTAAAGTTGTTTTACCCGAAGATTCTGGTCCATAAACCTCAACAATTCTTCCCTTAGGCAAACCTTTAATTCCTAAAGCTAAGTCCAATGAAATTGACCCAGTGGATACCACTTCAATATCTTGAGTTAAATCATCTCCTAACCTCATTACAGTTCCTTTCCCATAGGCTTTATCCAAACGCTCCATTGTCATTTGTAAAGCTTTTAATTTTTCTTGATTTCCTTCAGCCATTATTTTCTATTTATATGATTCTAAAATTTGATTTGCATGCTCCTTGGTTTTTACTTTTGTAAAAACACGTTCAATATTTCCTTGTTCATTTATAACAAACGTAATTCTGTGAATACCATCATATTCCTTTCCCATAAACTTTTTAGGACCCCATACTTGATACGCTTTGATGACTTCTTTTTCTTCATCAGCAATTAATGAAAATCCTAAATCATATTTTGAAATAAAATTTTGATGTTTTTTCGACGAATCGGCACTTACTCCAAGAATTTCGAAACCTGCATTTTTTAAAAGCTCTTGATTTTCGGTTAAATTACAAGCTTGTGCAGTACACCCTGGTGTATTATCTTTTGGATAAAAGTATAAAACCAATTTCTTTCCTAAATAATTAGCAAGTGAAACTTCACTTCCATTTTCAATAACTCCCTTGAAATCAGGTGCCTTATCGCCTTCTTTTAATCCAGTCATTTCTAGTTTTTTTGTTTGACAGTTTTTTTGTCAATACTGTGTTTCTATAATGTAATAAAAGAAGATTCAACTAAACAAATATTCTTGTATTATTTTTACATTAGATTTTGAAAAAATGTTATTTTGGAAAAACATATAGTTAGAAAAACATATTTAAGTAAGCGTCAAAAATTATCTTCTTCTACGTTTGAAGAAAAATCATCGCAACTTATTGAAAACAGTATTGAACTTATTAAAAATTTAAACCCTAAATGTATTCACTGTTTTTTACCAATACATTCAAAATATGAAATAGACACTATGCCAATCATTCAGTACTGCTGGAAAAATAACATTAATGTTGTTGTGCCTGTAAGTAACTTTGAAGATGCGACGTTAAAAACCGCAGAATTTGGGCCTAAAACCAAAACAAAACAAACAAAAAATAACATTACCGAACCAATTGATCCCGTTTGGCAAAAAACAGAAGCTATTAATCTTGTAATCACTCCCCTTTTAGCTTTTGACTCTAAAGGGTATCGAGTCGGTTATGGAAAAGGATTTTACGATCGTTTTTTTGC
Source organism: Flavobacteriales bacterium (assembly GCA_045561495.1). GTDB lineage: Bacteria > Bacteroidota > Bacteroidia > Flavobacteriales_C. The sequence continues at coordinate 12,053 of JBJKXR010000015.1, forward strand.
TTCTTTAAACAATGATGTAAAAAAAATTGGCATCAGTCTTTTTGAGCACTGTGAAAACATAGAAAACATAAACAAACAAGATATACCATTAACACATTGCGTAACTCCTAATAAAACATATTCCTTTTAAGAATGTTAACCTTCTAATTTGAACAAATAAAAATGAGACTTTATTCAATGCTACTAGGACTATTGTTCACTTCTGTTCTTACAGGACAAGAATATTTTGTTCGATATAACTATGCGGGCTACAAAACATTAGGAAAAAAAAGCTTAATTATTAATTCAACTTATTCCATTAGTAGTAAACCCTGGACAATCTCTATGGGTGATTCAATTTTACTTAATGGGTTAATTAAAAAATCAATAACTGGAAAAGGAGATCATACCAATTTCCCATTCAACTACAAAGTAGATTTTTCGTCCATTAAACAAAATGGTTTGCTAAAATTCAATTTTGAAGAAAAATCATATCATTTAAACATTAATCCAGATCCTTATTCCAAATACATAAAAGAAGTTCTTAGATATTTAAGGCAACAAAGAAGTGGATCACACGAATCTATAGATCGTGCACCAGGCCATTTTAGAGACAGCGCAGCATTAGTTTATACGCAAGTTGATGAGAAAAAAGAATGGAAAGAAACACCAACAAAAGTAAATGTATCAGGAGGATGGTATGATGCTGGAGATTACTTAAAATTTAGTTTAACAAATGCATATACTTGCTATCAATTGCTAAGAGCATATGAAGAAAACCCCTCTATATTTAACTATAAAATATATTCCAAAAGTCAATTCAATGATCTTTTAGATGAAGTCAAGTTTGGTTTGGACTTTCTTGAAAAATGTTATGTTAATGATTCAACCTTCGTTTTTCAGATAGGAGACAATAGAGACCATGAACTTGGTAATCGTTTACCAGTAAATGACACGAATCTCTATCGTTTCGCCTATACATCTCTTTCAAGAAGCCACATGGCTTTTGCATCCGCATCATTTGCTGTAGCAAGTCGAGTATTTTCCTCTGTTGATTCTACTCAGGCTAAAATATATCTTCAAAAATCAGAAGAATTGTTTGAAATGAGTTTAAAACATAAGGGTGTTTATTGGTATGAAAAAAATCATGAAGTATTTTACGCAGACAAAAGCCCTTTTGACAATATGCTTCTTTCTGCATCTGAACTGGCGATAACCACTGGAAAAAAATATTATGAAGAACAAATACAATATTTTTCATCTTTGGCAGGAAAAGGATATTGGGCATCCTGGTCAGATTTTAACATGATTGCACATTCTAGAGCAGGCATATATTATTCAAGAAGTTCAAATTATTTAATCTCTGAACTTGAATATTTTGAGAAAAAAGCTACAGAAATAAGTAATATATGGATGGTTCCACATGATTATACCTGGGGAAGTCTTTACTCTTTTTTCGGAGTAGCATCAGCAAGTATTTTACACGACAATCTTCTTAAGAAAAATGCTTTTGGTTATTTAGCTCAAGAAGTTATTGACTACACCTTTGGAAAAAACAATTGGGGTATATCATTCTTAGCGTCAAAAAATATTCCCAACTCTGTAAAAAACATATATTCACAAACCTATAAGATTCAAAAAAATCTTTTTCCCACTGGAGCTATTGCCGAAGGTCCAGGAGATATGGAAGGCCACTTATCCAATGTTAAATGGTTTTCACTATCAGAAGAATCCTTTGAAAGTGAAAAATTCAATACTCAAAAGGTTGTATTTTTTGACGATGATACAGATTTTCAAACCATGGAAACAACAATATGTGGAATCGCTGATGGCATTTTTCTTTTGAGCTTAATTTCCAAATAACTTCTTGTTGCAAGATTAAAAATTATAAGAATTATTGATTAAAGTTATTTTTATAAGCTATTCAACATAAACTCTGTAATCGTTATATTTGTGTTATGACAAAAGGTAGAAGGTTTTTTATTTTTTTCTCAAGTGCTGGAATCATGTCAGCTTTTTTGTTCTTCACACTTTCCGTTAGACAAGATAAACCTTTGAAAAAATATTTGTCTTGGTTGCCCAATCCTAAGGTGATTTCCATGCTTACCGAAATTAGAAATGCACAAAACAAAACATATCCAAAAAGAATTGAATTTGTTGACTCAGCTTTAACGGCATTAAACGCATTAGAATTAACCAAGCTAGAGGTAAAGCACGCACTTAGAGATGGAGATGTTGAATTCATGCATGATTTAACGAAAGCAAGAGAAAAACCCAAACAATATTATGTTTTGATTGAAATCAATGATTATGAGTATTATATCGTTGCACGATCATACATCGGCAGAACTGAAATATTCCAACTTGGGAAAAGTGATGAAGACTAAAAAACTCCACTAAATCAATACAAGTAAAACCAGAAGTTTACAATTTTATGACCTCTGAATATTCTTTAAATAATTAAATTTGCAGCAAAATTAAGGCAATGAGCTATCACAACGACTTAATAATTCGAACAGCAAAAGGAGAACCTACAGAAAGAACTCCAGTTTGGCTTATGCGACAAGCAGGAAGAATTTTAAAGGAATACCGTGATTTGCGCGCGAATCTCTCTGGTTTTAAAGAATTGGTTGAAACGCCACATTTAGCAGCAGAAGTTACTATTCAACCGGTTGACTTATTGGATGTTGATGCTGCCATTATTTTTAGTGACATACTCGTTGTTCCTGAAGCTATGGGACTTACGTATGAAATGATTGAAAAAAAAGGGCCCTATTTTCCAAAAACAATCGAGACTGAAAGTGATTTAAATAAATTAATTACTCCAGACCCCTACGAAGGTCTAGGATATACTTTAGAGGCAATTAAAATCACCAAAAAAGAATTAGCAGGTAGAGTTCCTATAATAGGTTTTGCTGGAGCTCCATGGACAATATTCTCATACATGATTGAAGGTGGAGGAAGTAAAACTTTCTCAAAAGCAAAAAAAATGCTCTATACCAACCCAGCACTTTCTCATCAGCTCCTAGGAATGATTACCAAAACCACCATTAGCTATTTGAAAGCTCAAATTGAATGTGGTGCAGAGATTGTTCAGTTATTTGATAGCTGGGCAGGAATACTATCAGAAGAACAGTATAAAGAATTTGCTTTGCCTTATATTTCTACAATTTGTGATTCCATAGATGAAGTTCCCGTAACAGTTTTCGCTAAAGGCGCTTATTTTGTAAGAAAAGAAATGGGCAAACTTAACTGCAGAACTATAGGTTTAGATTGGAACATGAATCCTATATTATCCAGAGAATTAATAGGTACCGATAAAACCTTGCAGGGAAATTTAGACCCTTGCGTTCTGTACTCAGATTTCAAAACTATTGAACAAAAAACCAAAGAAATGTTGAGTAAATTTAAAGGTCACTCACACATTGCCAACCTTGGTCATGGTGTTTACCCCGATATTTCACCCGATGCCGTTCGATGTTTTATTGATACTGTTAAAGCTTTTTAATAGGCTTACTATTCAATTGTTTCAGTGTTGATTTAATTATATTCAAATACACACAGTTAAAGGCCCACAAAAAATAGACTATAAATAACATTAGATTTATGGTTTTAATTGAAAACTCCTTATTCACTAAAGGTTCTAAGAAAACTTTGGCTGGATAAGTAATAAATTCCAAAAGTGTCCCACTAACATTAAAATAAATCACTGTAATTCCAGAGCCGATAATATAAATCACTGTAAGTACTGCCGATTCAATATATTGCTTTTTCATAGTTAACTTTTTAAACACATTTTCAATATCTATGCCATAAAGTGAGAAAGTTGATTTAAATAATGGAATTTATTAGTTCAAAGTCCGTTTATTGTTTTTTTGTGTTTTGGTTTTATTGATAAACACCAGAAATTCGTCGTATTAATTTATACATTTACGATAATGGCAAAAGAATTAACGAAGCAACAACAAATTACTGGATGGGTAGTGTTCGATTGGGCCAACTCAGCTTATAATTTAGTAATTGTCTCGACTGTTTTTCCTGGGATTTTTAAATATTTTCTAAAAGATGGTGTTGAGTTTATGGGGATTTACTTTAAATCACCAGATGCCCTGTACACATATGCATTGTGTTTTTCATATTTGATTATCAGTATAATGACTCCTATTCTATCTGGAATAGCAGATTTTGGCGGATATAAAAAACGATACATGCAATTTTTTAGTACAATAGGATCTTTAGCTTGTATTAGTTTGTACTTTTTTGATAAATCCCATGTTTGGATCGGTGTTTTCGGTGCAATAATTGCGAGTATAGGTTTTGGAGGAAGTTTAGTTTTTTACAATGGGTTTTTATCTGAACTTGTTCCAAAAAGATTGCACGATAAAGTAAGTGCAAAGGGTTTTTCATACGGTTACTTAGGCTCATCTATTCTTTTAATTGTAATATTAGTATTAACCAACTTAAAATCACTTTTTGGAGTTGAGGAAACTACCACTATTCTCAGGTTTGGATTTGTTTTAGTAGGTGTTTGGTGGTTTGGATGGGCTAGATGGACATTTAGCGTTTTACCAAGGGGCAAAAAAAGCAACCTACCAAAAACTGTATTAGCAAAAAAGGGGTTTCAAGAATTAAAAAATGTTTGGGGGCAAATCAAGGAGCTACCAAGACTAAAACGTTTTTTATCAGCATTTTTCATTGTTGACCTTGGTGTCCAAACAATTGTTATAATTGCCCCACTGTTTGCAATAAATGTATTCAAAATGAAAAGTGATGAACTCACGCTAATTGTTTTAATAATGCAATTCCTTGGTATTGCAGGAGCAGCTGTTTTTTCAAGAATGTCTAAAAAACATGGTAATGTATTTGGTTTAAAAGGCGCAACACTAGTATACCTTTTATTGTGTGCAATTGCATGCGTAGCAAATCAAAAATGGATGGTATATTTAATTGCGGGATTAATTGGTTTTGCCATGGGTGGAATTCAATCTTTATTCAGGTCCACGTACTCAAAACTTCTTCCTAAAACAAAAGATCACGCTTCGTTTTTTAGCTTTTTTGATATCACAGAAAAAGTAGCAATTGTTACAGGTACATTTATATATGCTAGTGTTGAAGTTATTGCATCTGGGATGCAAAGTGGCTTTGCTGAGAGATTAGGAGTAGCAACACTTGCTCTATTCTTTTTTGGTGGCCTACTACTTTTAAGAAGATTGAGTAAATTCAAGTCTCTAGAACCAACCGTTGAAGATATAGAACTTATTGATGGATAACCATTTTGACATTGCCATTGTTGGTGGCGGTATAGTAGGCTTAGCAACTGCTTACAAGCTTCAAATTAAATATCCGAATTCCACAATTGTACTTTTTGAAAAAGAGAAAATACTTGCTGCCCATCAAACAGGAAATAATTCAGGGGTAATACACAGCGGATTATACTATAAACCTGGAAGTAAAAAAGCAGAATTGTGTAAAAAAGGGAAGCATGAACTCACTAAATTTGCCAAAGAGTTTAAAGTAGCCTATGATATTTGTGGGAAAGTAGTTGTCGCTACAAAGCCTGAAGAAACAGAAAATCTAGAACAAATTTTCAAAAACGGGAAAGAAAATGGTTGTGAGGGAATTGAATTAATAACTCCTCAGGAAATTAAAGAGAAAGAACCTTTCGTTGAAGGAGTCAAAGGAATTTGGGTTCCAACAACAGGTATTATTAATTATCAAAGAATAACAGAAGTATTGAGTGAGCAAGTTTTAAAACTAAACTCAAATTCAAAAATCCTGACAAATCATAAAGTAACTCGTGTTGTTCAGCAAAATACAAAAAGTTCTATAGTAGCCAATCAGCAAAATTTTTCCGCAAAAAAAGTTATTTTCTGTGGAGGTCTTCATGCTGATTTTTTGGCCAAAAAAGACAATGTAAAACTCGATTTACAAATCATACCGTTTCGAGGAGACTATTATGATTTAACCGAAAAAGGAATGCACAAAGTGAACAATCTAATCTATCCTGTGCCCAACCCCGACTTTCCTTTTTTAGGCGTCCATTTTACGAGAATGATAAATGGTGGAGTTGAATGTGGACCTAATGCTGTTTTTAGTTTTAAAAGAGAAGGATATAAGCGCTCTGATTTTAATTTATTTGACAGCATTGACTCACTAAAGTACAAAGGGTTGTGGAAATTATTCAGAAGACATTGGAAACAAGGTATGGACGAATATAAAAGAGCGTTTTCTAAAACCCTTTTTTTGAATTCACTTCAAAAAATGATTCCCTCTCTTGATATAGATGACATAAAACCGTCAAGATCAGGTGTGAGAGCACAAGCTTTAGATTTTGAAGGAAACTTAGTATATGATTTTAAAATAGAGGAAAATAGAAATCACTTACACCTTCTTAATGCTCCCTCCCCAGGAGCAACTGCTTGCCTGAGCATTGGCGAATACATTTCGAATAAAATAAAAATCGAAGAAGATTTACTTTAGCCTTTTAATAGCCTTAAAAAAACGAGCATTAACGTAATATTTATAGCGCTCTTCATCTCTTAACTTACCAATTTGTTCTAACGTATCAATTATACCAGAAGACAATTGAGATAAAGTAATATGGCCCATACCTAGAAATTCATTATACATATGCACAATAGGCGGTTTAGCAATAGACACCAAATAATCGTCTTTAAAACGAATGGTTAATTCATGCATTAATAGCAAACCTAAATGATATTTCCGATAATCATTCTTAATCCATAAAGTACAACGCTCATAAACTGGATGTTTGCCTAACATATGCTTATGAACGAAAATATGTCCAACAATTTTGTTTTCTTTATAAACAATTAAGGCTCCATTAGAGAGACGTTTATTCAGTCTTTCAACATCAACATAATGTAAAGAGGAAATATCGTTTGAACGACTAGATATAATATCCAAGTATTTTTGAGAAAGTTGGGTTTCAAAACGAATCTTCAAATCCTCTTTTGAACAAAATTCTTTAGCCTTCAGAATTTCAGTTTCCAAATCTCCAAATATTGGTATTTCACTATTTTGCTTCAATCGATATAAATTTGTCAATAGTTTACGCTTAACAGGCCTGCAAAATTAGTGAAAAAGTTGCAGTTAAACTCAGCAAAGTTAAAATCCATATTTAATTGCACTATTTTATTTAAATAAACAAAAAAGCCACCAAAAGGTGGCTTTTTTATATTGTAATACGAAACGATTACACAAACTTTAAATCCTTACCTAGATATTTAGCAGAAGCTCCTAATTCCTCTTCTATCCTTAGCAATTGGTTATACTTAGCAATTCTATCTGTTCTTGAAGCTGAGCCGGTTTTGATTTGACCACAGTTTAATGCAACTGATAAATCGGCTATTGTTACATCTTCAGTTTCTCCTGATCTATGTGACATAACAGAGGTGTAAGAAGCTCTGTGTGCCATTTCAACAGCATTGATAGTTTCAGTTAAAGAACCAATTTGGTTTACTTTTACTAAGATTGAATTCCCAACACCTTGATCAATCCCTTGAGATAATCTATCGACATTGGTTACAAACAAATCATCGCCTACCAATTGAACCTTATTTCCTAGCTTATTGGTTAATTCTTTCCATCCAGCCCAGTCGTCTTCATCTAAACCATCCTCGATAGAAATAATAGGATATTTAGCCGCTAAATCAGCCCATAATGACACAAGATCTGAAGAAGATAATTTCTCTCCTGATGACTTATGTAAATGATATACTCCTTCATCTTTCAAATAAAATTCAGACGATGCAGCATCCATTGTAATAAATATTTCTTCACCTGGTTTATAACCTGCTTTCTCAATAGCTTGCATGATAACTTCCAAACCTTCTTCATTAGATCCTAAGTTCGGGGCAAACCCTCCTTCATCACCAACATTCGTTCCTAAGCCTTTTCCTTTTAAAACAGATTTTAAATTGTGGAATATTTCTGCTCCCATTCTTAATGCATGAGAAAACGATTCAGCTCCAACAGGAGAAATCATAAACTCTTGAAAATCAATCGAATTATCCGCATGAGAACCTCCGTTAATGATATTCATCATTGGGATAGGTAATGTGTTCGCATTTACTCCACCAATATATTTGTATAACGGTAAACCAGCATTATCAGCAGCACATTTAGCCGTTGCTAATGATGCTCCGAGTATTGCATTAGCTCCTAAATTACCTTTATTGGCAGTACCATCTAAGGAAAGCATAGCTGCATCAATAGCATTTTGATCATAAACGTGCTGACCTACTAAAGCTTCATTAATAACAGTATTTACGTTTTCAACTGCTTTTAAAACACCTTTACCTAGATAAGTATCTTTATCATCATCTCTTAATTCAACTGCCTCATGAACTCCAGTTGAAGCTCCTGATGGAACGGCTGCTCTTCCGAATACGCCATTATCTGTAATTACCTCAACTTCTACAGTAGGATTACCTCTGGAATCAAGGATTTGTCTTGCGTGTACTTTTGCAATGTAACTCATAACTTATTTGTAATTACTTAAACTGTTTGTTTTTCTTTTACTTTTTTAATGTTCTCAACAAATGTATCAAATAGATATCTAGAATCGTGCGGACCCGGAGAAGCTTCTGGGTGAAATTGTACCGAGAAAACAGGCTTATCCTTAATTCTTAATCCTGCTAATGTATTATCATTTAAATGAAGATGTGTTACCACAACATTATTATTTTGTTTAGCATCGTCCATTTTTACGACAAAACCATGATTTTGAGAGGTAACCTCACACTTACTAGTTTCCTCATTTCTTACCGGATGATTACACCCTCTATGACCATTGTGCATTTTGTACGTTGAAAGACCCAATGCAGTACAAATCATCTGGTGACCTAAACAGATTCCAAATACTGGATAATCAGAAGCAATGACTTTTTTAACTTCATTTTGAACATCACCCATTGCAGCTGGATCTCCAGGTCCATTGGACAAGAAAATGCCATCTGGTTCCCAAGCACTTAATTCTTCATAAGAAGTATTGTGAGGAAAAACTTTCATATAAACGCCTCTTTTTTCAAGACAATTTAGAATATTCTTTTTAACACCCAAATCTAATACGGCAATTTTAAATTCCGAATCTTCATTGCCTACAAAATAAGGTTCAGTGCAAGAAACCTTTGATGAAAGTTCTAATCCTGCCATCGAAGGAACTTTATCCAATTCCGCTTTTAATTTTTCGACGTCAAGTTCTTCCGAGGAAATAATTGCATTCATAGCTCCCTTATCTCTGATATATCGAACTAGAGCTCTTGTATCTACATCTGAAATTGCAACCATGTCTTCACCTTCAAAATAATCTTGAATGGATGAATTACCAGCAGGCCTACTGTAATAAGGAGAAAAACTTTTACAAACCATTCCAGAAATTTTCATTCCATCGGATTCAATTTCATCTTCAGCAGTTCCATAGTTCCCTATATGGGAAGTTGTCATTACAACAATTTGTTTATAATAAGAAGGGTCTGTAAAGATTTCTTGGTAACCTGTCATACCTGTATTGAAACAAATCTCTCCGGTTGTAGTTCCGATTTTACCGGCAGCCTTACCGTGAAATACTTTTCCGTCTTCTAAAACGATAACTGCTTTTTTCTTAGCTAAATACTTCATTCTAAATTTTATAAAAAAGCCTTTTTGGCTTAGTTTTTACTCGCGTGCAAAAATAAAAAAAGGATAGTGTATAAAACACTATCCTTTGTGAATTTTTATTAACGAATAATCAACATTATTCTGATTTATCTTCGTCTTTTTTATCTTCATCTTCAGCTTTAGGCTCCTCCTTTTTAGGTTTATCCTCTGCTTTTGACTCTGACTCTTCAGATTTCGATTCCTCTAATGCTTGTTCTGCTATTGGCTCTTCAGGTTTTAATTCCTCTACTTTTGGAGCTTCTTCAACCTTAGGTTCCTCAACTATCTTAGCATCTTCTACAACCTCAGAAACTTCATCTTTTGCCTCTACTTCCGCTACAGGAGTTGATTTCTTAGGAGCAGCCTTTCTTCTTCTTGTTTTCTTAGGTTTAGCAGACGTCAATAAGTTTTCATTGAAATCAACCAATTCAATAATACAAGTATCCGCATTATCACCTAATCGGTTACCAGTTTTTAAAATTCTGGTATATCCTCCTGCTCTATCAGCAACTTTTGACGCTACTTCACCAAACAATTCTTGAACAGCTTCTTTCTTTTGTAAGTATCTGAAAACTGTTCTTCTTGAATTCATGTCGTCCGTTTTAGCCTTTGTAATTAATGGCTCAACAAATTGACGCAATGCTTTAGCTTTAGCAACTGTTGTACTAATTTTTTTGTGTTCAATTAAACTGACAGCCATATTTGCTAATAATGCCTTTCTATGACCTTTCTGTCTTCCTAAATGATTGAACTTTTTACCGTGTCTCATTTTTATGAGTATTATGGGTTACAACCCGCGTTCGTTATTATTCTTTATCTAAATACTTTGAAACATTCATTCCAAAGGATAATCCCTTACTAATTACCAATTCCTCAAGTTCAGTAAGTGACTTCTTTCCAAAGTTTCTGAATTTCAACAAGTCATTCTTATTGTAAGAAACCAAATCTCCTAATGTTTCAACATCAGCAGCCTTCAAACAATTAAGCGCTCTTACTGAAAGATCCATATCCACTAACTTTGACTTCAACAATTGTCTCATGTGTAGAGATGTTTCATCAAATTCTTCGGCAGCAGATTTCACTTCTGTATCTAACGTAATCTTCTCATCAGAGAACAGCATAAAGTGATGAATTAATATTTTAGCTGCTTCTTTTAGTGCATCTTTAGGATGAATTGAACCATCAGTTTTGATGTTGAAAACTAATTTTTCGTAATCTGTCTTTTGTTCAACTCTAAAGTTCTCAATACTGTAGTTAACATTCTTAATTGGCGTAAAGATTGAATCTACAGCTACTGTTCCTACAACAGCATTTGTTTGCTTATTTTCTTCAGCAGGAACGTATCCTCTTCCCTTTTCAATCGTTAAATCCATATCAATCTTTACAGATGATTCCATGTTACAAATAACATGATCAGGATTCAATACTTGATAACCAGAAATAAACGTACCTAAATCTCCAGCTGTTAATTGTTCTTTTCCGGAAACAGAAATTGAAACTTTTTCAGTTTCAGCATCCTCTATTTGCTTCTTGAAACGAACTTGCTTAAGGTTAAGAATTATTTCCGTAACATCTTCAACAACACCTTTTATAGTTGAAAATTCGTGATCAACACCTTCGATTTTTACAGATGTTACTGCAAATCCCTCTAGAGAGGAAAGTAAAATTCTTCTTAAGGCATTCCCGATAGTTAAACCAAATCCTGGTTCCAATGGTCTGAATTCAAATTGTCCTTCGAAATCATCCGATTCGATCATTATAACTTTATCAGGTTTTTGAAATGCTAAAATTGCCATGCTATAATTTTTTTTAAATATTCGATTAATTATTTAGAGTACAATTCAACGATTAGTTGAGTATTAATATTCTCTGGAATATCTTCCCTTACAGGTGATTGTAAAAATTTACCCGCAACAGCACTTTTATCAAACTCTAACCACGGGAAACTTTTTGTATTCACCTCAATAGAAGATTGAACAATATCCAAAGATTTAGATTTTTCTCTAATCGCAACAATATCACCTGGTTTCAGTTGATACGATGGAATATTTACCACTTCACCATTAACCGTAACATGTTTGTGGGATACTAATTGTCTTGCTCCCCTTCTTGATGGAGAAATACCCATACGAAAAACCGTATTGTCTAAGCGAGATTCACATAACATTAGTAAATTCTCACCAGTAATACCATTTCTTCTAGAAGCCTCTTTAAATAAATTTAAAAATTGCTTCTCAAGAATCCCGTAGGTATATTTTGCTTTTTGCTTTTCTTGTAATTGAATCGCGTAATCCGACTTTTTTTGTCTTCTTTTTCCATTTCCATGCATCCCAGGAGCATAAGGTTTTTTCTCTAATGCCTTGTCTGGTCCGAAAATTGGTTCTCGGAATTTACGTGCGATTTTTGATTTAGGACCTGTATAACGTGCCATAATAAGTTTCTTTAATAAAGTTTAAAATTATACTCTTCTTCTCTTTGGAGGTCTACAACCATTATGTGGTAAAGGTGTAACATCTACAATTTCCACAACCTCGATTCCAGAATTATGAATCGCTCTAATAGCAGACTCTCTTCCTCCTCCTGGTCCTTTTACATAAACTTTAACTTTTCTTAGTCCTCTCTCATGAGCAACTTTAGAACAATCTTCTGCGGCCATTTGAGCAGCATAAGGAGTATTCTTTTTAGATCCTCTAAATCCCATTTTACCTGCTGATGACCAAGAAATAACTTGACCTGTAACATTAGTTAATGAGATGATAATGTTGTTGAAAGACGCTTTAATGTGAGCTTCACCAGTCGGTTCAACTTTTACTTTATACGCACTTTTCTTTGTAGCTTTTGCCATAACTTATGATTTATATGATCTAAAGACTAATATTATTTAGTAGCCTTCTTCTTATTTGCAACAGTTTTTCTTCTACCTTTTCTTGTTCTAGAATTATTTTTCGTGTGCTGACCTCTTAATGGTAATCCAGATCTATGACGAATTCCTCTATAAGATCCGATGTCCATTAAACGCTTAATGTTTAGTTGAACTTCTGATCTTAATTCACCTTCAACAGTCAATTCATCAGTAATTAAATCACGAACCTTCTTAGTTTGATCATCCGACCAATCCTGAACTTTAGCGTTTCTATCTACACCAGCCTTGTCTAAAACAGCTTGAGCCGAAGATTTTCCAATCCCAAAAACATACGTCAATGAGATTTCTCCTCTTTTATTATCTGGTATATCTACACCTGCAATTCTTGCCATAATAATTATTAATTTGTTTTAATTCAATTAGTTTACCCTTGTCTCTGTTTAAACTTTGGGTTCTTTTTGTTAATAACGTAAACCTTTCCTTTTCTCTTAACGATTTTACAATCGCTACTTCTTTTCTTAACAGATGCTCTAACTTTCATTTTGATAAGTTTTCTATTTGTATCTAAAAGTAATTCTACCTTTTGTTAAATCGTATGGAGACATTTCAACCTTCACGCGATCTCCAGGTAAAATTTTAATATAATGCATTCTCATTTTACCAGAAATATGAGCCGTTATTACATGCCCATTTTCTAATTCTACACGAAACATTGCGTTTGACAATGCTTCGATAATTGTTCCGTCTTGCTCTATAGATGGTTGTTTAGCCATACTTTACAATATTTCTATTCCGTTTTTTTTGAGCTCATCCTCAATAAAGGCGAACGAAGATAACACTTTTGGGCCACTTTTCATAATCGCAACCGTATGCTCAAAGTGTGCACTAGGTTTCCCATCCTGTGTTACAACACTCCAACCATCACTTAAAAAACGTACCTTTTGTGTTCCCATGTTAATCATTGGTTCAATAGCCAACACTAATCCTTCCTTTAATTGTATCCCTCTACCTCTATATCCGTAGTTAGGCACTTTAGGTTCTTCGTGTAGAGCTCTTCCTACACCATGTCCTACCAATTCCCGTACTACACCATAATTGTACTCCTTTGCTTTTTTTTGAACAGCATAACTAACATCTCCTAATCGGTTGCCAACTCGTGCTTGCTCAATAGCATTGTACAAACTTTCTTTGGTAACACGGAGCAATTGTTTTGTTTCCTCTGCAACTTCTCCCACTGTGTACGTATAAGCAGAATCACCGTAAAATTCATTTTTCAAAACACCACAATCTACTGAAATAATATCCCCTTCTTGAAGTGGTTTTTCATTTGGAATTCCATGAACAACTTCCTCATTTGGTGACATACAAAGCGTATTTGGAAATCCGCCATACCCTTTAAAAGCTGGTATTGCATTATTGTCCCGTATAAACTCTTCTGCTACTTTATCCAACTCTAGTGTTGTAACACCAGGTTTGACTAATCCAGCAATTGCGCCATGTGTTTTTGCAACAAGCAAAGAACTTTCTCTTATTAATTCAATTTCTTCTTTAGTCTTATATATTTCTTTTCCCATATTATGAATTAAATCATACCTACAGAAGAAGACTCGCTTAAAGAAGACTCTCCTCTTACTTTTCCAGTTTTCATCAATCCGTCATAATGACTCATTAACAAATAACCATCAACCTGTTGTAATGTATCCAAAACAACACTAACCATAATTAGTAATGATGTACCACCGAAGAAGTATGAGAAACCAGTATTTACATTTGCAATTCTGGCAAAAACTGGAAAAATGGCAATTAAGGCTAGAAATAATGCTCCAGGGAACATTATTTTAGACATAATTCCATCAATATAATTTGCTGTGTCATTACCCGGCTTAATTCCAGGAATAAAGGCACCTTGCTTTTTAAAGTCTTCAGCCATTTGTCTTGGGTTTACCACCATTGCCGTGTAGAAATAAGTCATAACAACAATTAAGACGGCAGTAGTGATGTTATACCAAACGGAGTTTGGATCACCAATTTCTCGCATAACATTTTGGAAACCTTCTCCTAACAAATCTTTGGAAGTGGCTAAACCAGTGGGCAAAAACATGATTGCCTGGGCAAATATTATCGGCATAACTCCAGCCATAGCTATTTTTAATGGCAAATATCTTCTTCCTCCTCCTTGAACTTTATTAATTGCACCTCCTGCAACCATTTGTTTAGGATATTCTAAAGGAACTTTTCGGACCGCTTTGACAATCGCAATTGTAAACAAAACAATAAAGAACCAAGCTAAAAACTCAACAATTAAAAAGAATGTACGACCACCAGCTGCATCTCCTGTAAAAGCTTCCTTAAATTCTTCTATTATTGCCATAGGCAATCTTGCCAAAATACCGACAGTAATTAATATAGAAACACCATTACCGATACCTTTTTCAGTTATTTTTTCTCCTAACCACATTAAAAACAACGTGGCAGAAACCATTATACAAATGGATGTAAACATGAATAAAAAGCCATCAATAACAATTGCCTCTTTGCCTCCAACATACAAATTCAAGTATCCATAAGCTTGGAACGCTGTAACTGCAATAGTTAAAAACTTAGTATAGGTTTGCATTTTCTTTCGACCACTTTCTCCTTCCTTTTGAAGCTTTTGAAATTGTGGCACAGCCATACCAAGTAGTTGGATGACTATTGAAGCGGTAATGTAGGGCATAATACCCAAAGCAAAAATAGACGCTTTTGAAAAAGCACCACCGGAAAATTGATCAATTAGATTTGTCCACCCGCCTTCACTTGTGGCATTGGATAAAATCTTAGAATCAATTCCTGGCAATAGTATTTGTGTACCTGCTACGTATACAAGCAAAAATAAAATAGTATTGAGGATTCGTGTTCGCAAATCCTCAATAGCCCAAATGTTCTTTAATTTTTTAATGGTATTATTCTTAGCCATAGTTGTTAAGCAATTGTTGCGGTACCACCTTTTGCTTCTATAGATTCTTTAGCAGACGCCGAGAAACCATGAGCAGTAACATTAATCTTATCACTTAATTCTCCAGTTCCAAGAACCTTAACAAGTTCATTTTTTGAAGCTAATCCATTTTCAACAAAAACATCCTGATTAAAATCAGAAATACCTTTTGACGTTACAAGCTGTTGTAAAACACCTAAGTTTACTGCTTTATATTCTACTCTATTTGGATTTTTAAATCCAAACTTAGGTAACCTTCTTTGGATAGGCTGTTGCCCACCTTCGAAACCAACCTTTCTTGAATATCCTGAACGTGATTTCGCTCCTTTGTGACCTCTTGTAGAAGTTCCTCCTCTACCGGATCCCTGACCTCTACCAATTCTCTTATCGGATTTAGTAGCTCCTTTTGCTGGTTTTAATTTGTTTAGTTGCATTGCAAAAATTCTTTATTATTTTTCAACCTTTACTAAATGTTCTACTGCTCTAACCATACCTAATATCTGAGGATTATCCTCTTTTTCAACAGTTTGGTTGAGCTTTGAAATACCTAAGGCTTTTAATGTATCCTTTTGTTTTTTTGGATAATTAATAGCACTTTTTACCTGAGTGATTTTAATAGTAGCCATCTTTATAAAATTAACCGTTGAATACATTTTCTAATTTAACACCTCTTGTTTGAGCAATCGTCATTGGATCTCTCAGCTCGCTTAAGGCCAATATAGTAGCCTTAACAACATTATGAGGATTTGGAGAACCTTTTGATTTTGCTAAAACGTTTTTCACACCTGCTGATTCCAAAACAGCTCTCATGGCACCACCAGCAATTACCCCAGTACCTGATGATGCTGGTTTCATAAATACTCTAGCACCACCATATGTGCTTTCTTGTTCATGAGGAATTGTTCCTTTAAAAACAGGTACTGAAATTAAATTCTTTTTTCCTTCATCAATAGCTTTGGTTATTGCTTCAGTAACTTCGTTTGCTTTTCCTAAACCGTGACCAACAATTCCATCTTCATTTCCTACCACAACAATTGCAGCGAATGAAAAGTGACGTCCCCCTTTGGTTACTTTCGTTACTCTATTAATAGCTACTAAACGATCTTTTATTTCGATTTCGCTAGATCTAACTTTATTTGCGTTATTATTTGCCATCTCTTAATTAGAATTTTAATCCACCTTCACGAGCACCTTCAGCCAAGGCCTTTACTCTACCGTGATATAAGTATCCATTTCTATCAAAAACTACTTGTGCGATTCCTGCAGCAATTGCTACTTCAGCTGCTCTCTTTCCAACCTCGGTAGCCAAATCAACTTTTGAACCTTTTGCACTTATTCCTTTATCACTTGATGAAGTGGAAGCTAAAGTCTTACCTGCTTCGTCATCGATAAATTGAACATAGATTTCCTTGTTACTTCTGAAAACAGACATTCTTGGTCTTTCAGCAGTACCTTCAACTTTTTTTCTAATGCTGGATTTAATCCGAGCTCTTCTTGCGTCTTTAGTTGCCATAACTAATTAATATTTTAACCAGCTGATTTACCAGCTTTTCTTCTAATTTGTTCACCAACATACTTAATCCCTTTACCTTTATATGGTTCCGGTTTCCTAAGTGATCTTAATTTTGCAGCGACCTGACCAACCAACTGTTTATCTACAGAAGTAAATGTAACAATAGGAGGTTGTCCTTTTGATTGTTCTGCCGTCACTTTAACTTCTTGAGGCAATGAGAAAACTACATTATGAGAAAATCCCAAATTCATTTCAAGAACCTGGCCTGTAGCTTTAGCCCTGAAACCAACCCCAATTAACTCTTGTTTAATTGTATAGCCTTCAGATACACCTACAACCATATTCTGAACCAATGATCTATATAAACCATGTTTAGCTTTTAAATCTTTAGTTTCATTTGATCTTGAAAGCAATACCTCATTGTCTGTAACCTCAATAGAGATTCCTTCAGCAATATCTTGCTTTAATTCTCCTAACTTACCTTTTACATAAACCTCACCGTTGTTGAAACTTACTTCAACTCCTTGTGGTAAAGCTACTGGTGCATTTCCTATTCGTGACATTTCTTAATTCTTTAGTATACGTGACACAATACTTCTCCTCCCACATTTTCATTTCTAGCTTCTTTATCGGTGATAACACCTTTAGAAGTAGAAAGTATTGCAATACCTAAACCATTTAAGACTCTAGGCAACTCTTTAGCTCCAGTGTAATTTCTTGAACCAGGAGTAGACACTCTTTTTAAAACTTTAATCGCAGAAGATTTTGTTTTTAAATCGTATTTTAAAGCGATTTTAATATTCCCCTGTGGCCCGTTTTCAGTTTCGAACTTATAGTTCAAAATGTAACCTTTATCAAACAAGATTTTTGTGATTTCCTTCTTCAAATTAGAAGCAGGCACATCAACAACTCTATGCTTTGCAGCAATCGCGTTTCTAAGTCTTGTTAAATAATCTGCTATTGGATCCGTATTCATAACTTAAATTTTTCTTCTCTTAAACAATTAATTACCAACTCGCCTTTTTTACACCCGGAATCAATCCATTATTGGCCATTTCTCTAAACTGTATCCTTGACAAACCAAATTGGCGCATATATCCTTTAGGTCGACCAGTAATGTTACATCTATTGTGCATTCTAATCGGCATAGAGTTTCTAGGTAGTTTTTGCAACCCTTCATAATCTCCAGCTTCTTTTAAAGCTTTTCTTTTCTCGGCGTATTTTGCTACCAGTTTAGCTCTTTTAACCTCTCTGGCCTTCATTGATTCCTTTGCCATGACTCAATTAGTTTTTAATGTTTTTAAATGGTACTCCAAATTCTTTTAATAATGCATACCCTTCTTCATCTGATTCAGCTGAAGTAACAAAGGTAATATCCATTCCCAAAATCTTGTCTACCTTATCAATATCAATTTCTGGAAAAATAATATGCTCTTTAATCCCTAAGGTGAAATTACCTCTTGAATCAAACTTATAATTTACGCCTCTAAAATCTCGCACACGAGGAAGAGCTACAGCTACTAATCTTTCGAAGAATTCGTACATTCCTTCTCCTCTTAAAGTAACCTTAGCGCCTATAGGCATATCTTTTCTCAATTTAAATGTTGAAACATCCTTTCTTGAGTAACATGTTACTGCCTTTTGTCCCGCAATTGTTGAAAGTTGCTTAACGGCATTTTCAACGAGTCTTTTATCAGCTACTCCAGCTCCTATTCCTTGATTGATTACAATCTTTTCTAATTTAGGAACCTGCATTACATTCTTGTAGTTGAATTGCTCCTTTAAAGCAGGCACAACTTTCTCTTCGTATTGCTTCTTAAAATTTGGTACGTACTGTTCCATTAGTCTAAAATCTTATCAGTTTTTTTAACGTATCTCTTAATCTTCCCATCTACCACTTTTCTACCAACACGAGATGGAGCATCACCATCAAGTAGCATCACATTAGAAATTTGTATTGCTGCTTCAATTTCAACAATACCTCCTTGTGGATTTTTTGAAGAAGGTTTTGTGTGTTTTTTTACTTTATTCACACCTGCAACAATAACTTTTCCCTCATCTGTTAAAACCTTTAAGATTTCTCCAGTTGATCCTTTATTGTTTCCAGTAATTACTTTTACTGTATCTCCTTTTTTTAATTTTAATTTCGCCATCGTAAATAGTTTATAGTACTTCTGGTGCTAATGAAACAATTTTCATGAAATCTTTCTCACGCAATTCTCTGGCAACAGGACCAAAAATACGCGTACCTCTCATTTCACCGGCTGCATTTAACAAAACAACTGCATTATCATCAAACCTTATGTATGAACCATCAGGTCGTCTAACTTCTTTAGCTGTTCTAACAACTACTGCTTTTGCAACAGCTCCTTTTTTAATATTACCTGCAGGCATTGCTTTCTTTACAGAAACCACAATTTTATCACCAATTGACGCGTATCTCTTTTTAGTACCACCTAAAACTCTAATACATAGTGCTTCTTTCGCACCACTGTTATCAGCAACTTTACACCTAGATTCTTGTTGTATCATGACTAAATATTAATCTTCTTAATCAAAAAATTATTTCGCTTTCTCTAATACTTCAACCAAACGCCAGTTCTTTGTTTTACTTAGTGGCCTAGTTTCCATAATTTTTACCGTATCCCCAACTGTACATTCCTCCTTCTCATCATGAGCTACGAACTTATTAGTTTGTTTAACGAATTTACCATACTTCGTATGTTTCTTTTTTTGTTCAATTGCAACAACAATTGATTTTGTCATAGAAGTACTAGTAACAATTCCTACTCTTTCTTTTCTTAAATTTCTTATAGACATAGTTTCAAAATTTTAGTAGAGCTCTAAGCTTGCTCCTTTTCGTTAAGAATAGTTTTTAACCGAGCAACCAATTTCCTTGTTGTTTTGATAACAACTGGATTTTCAATTGGAGAAACAGCGTGATTTAACACTAATGTATTTAGAGCTTTAGACTCCTCAACTATTTTCGCTTTTAAATCCTCAACGGATAATTCTCTTAATTCTGCAGCTTTCATCTCTAATTATTTTTACGCTTCTAAATAATCTCTTCTAACAATAAACTTTGTCTTAACTGGCAATTTTTGAGCAGCTAATCTTAAAGCTTCTTTGGCAATTTCTAAAGGTACACCATCAGCTTCAAATAAAACCTTACCAGGTTTAACAGGAGCTACCCAATACTCTGGAGATCCTTTACCTTTACCCATCCTTACTTCAGCTGGTTTCTTAGTAATTGGCTTATCTGGAAACATTCTAATCCAAATTTGCCCCTCTCTTTTCATGTATCTTGTTACAGCAACACGAGCAGCCTCTATTTGTCTACTAGTTATCCACCCTTGATCTAAGGTTTTAATTCCAAAAGATCCAAAAGCAATTTGTGCACCTCTATGTGAAATACCCTTCTCATTACCTTTTCCTTTTTGAACCTTTCTATATTTTACTCTTTTTGGAGATAACATCTCTTAAATTTTTTACAATGAATAATTAACGTCTCTTCTTTCCTTTGAATTTACCGCCTTTACTACCTTGTTTGTTGTTAGCAGCATTGTTCGGAGTTAAATCTACTTTACCATAAACCTCTCCCTTGCAAATCCAGACTTTTACACCCAATCTACCATAAGTAGTATGAGCTTCTGACCAACAATAGTCAACATCAGCACGGAAAGTGTGTAATGGAATTCGTCCATCTTTTTTACTCTCAGTTCGTGCCATTTCAGCTCCATTTAAACGACCAGCAACTTGAATCTTAATTCCTTCTGCTCCCATTCTCATAGTTGATGCCACAGCCATTTTCATTGCTCTTCTAAAAGAAATTCTACCTTCAATTTGACGACAAATACTATCAGCCACAAGTTTAGCATCTAATTCTGGTCTTTTTATTTCAAAAATATTGATTTGAACTTCTTTACCAGTTAGTTTCTTGATTTCCTCTTTTAACTTATCAACTTCTTGTCCACCTTTACCGATGATAATTCCCGGTCTTGCGGTATGGATTGTAATAGAAATTAATTTTAATGTTCTTTCTATAACAATTTTTGAAACTGATGCTTTTGCCAAACGAGCACGTATATAGCTTCTAATTTTAGAATCTTCGTAAATTTTATCCGCGTATTTTTTCCCACCATACCAGTTAGAATCCCATCCACGTATGATTCCTAATCTATTTCCTATAGGGTTCGTTTTTTGTCCCATTATCTATACTTTTCTTTCTAATTAACTTTTTCTAAAAACAATGTAACGTGATTCGAACGTTTTCGAATTCTGTGCGCTCTTCCTTGTGGAGCAGGTTGAATTCTTTTTAACATTCTAGCCGAATCAACAGCAACCTTACTTACAAACAATTCACCGGACTCAGGAGCTTCTCCTGTTTTCGCTTCGTAATTGTGTATAGCCGATTTTAAAAGCTTTACTACTTTAGATGCAGCTTCCTTATTTGAAAACTCTAAAACACCTAATGCTTTATACACTTCCATTCCTCTAACCAAGTCAGCAACCAATCTCATTTTTCGAGGAGAAGTTGGACAGTTATTTAACTTAGCAAAGTACTGAGTCTTTTTCGCCTCTTTTAACGCCTCTGCAGTATTTCTCTTTCTAGCACCCATTTGTTAAAATGCTTTAATTATAAATTATTTTTTCTTTTTATCTGATCCATGACCTCTGTAGGTCCTTGTTGGAGCAAATTCACCTAACTTATGACCAACCATATTTTCAGTTACATAAACAGGGATGAACTTATTTCCATTGTGTACGCCAATTGTAAGGCCAACAAAATCGGGAGTAATCATTGAAGCTCTTGACCAAGTTTTAATTACATTTTTCTTTCCTGATTCCTGAGCAACATCAACACGATTTTGCAACTTATAGTGCACAAAAGGTGGTTTTTTAAGTGATCTAGCCATATCTAATTATTTTTTTCTCTTTTCAATAATATACTTGTCAGAATATTTCTTTGGAGCTCTAGTTTTGTATCCCTTTGCAGGTAATCCTTTTCTAGATCTAGGATGCCCTCCTGATGAACGTCCTTCACCACCTCCCATTGGATGATCTACTGGGTTCATAGCTACACCTCTAACTCTAGGTCTTCTGCCTAACCATCTGCTTCTACCTGCCTTACCACTTACCACTAATTGGTGATCTGAATTCGATACTGCTCCAATAGTTGCAGAACAACCAACGAGTACCTGACGAGTTTCACCTGATGGCAATTTTAGTGTAGCATATTTACCTTCCTTTGCAATTAACTGAACATAAGATCCTGCACTTCTCGCTAACTTCCCTCCTTGTCCAGGTTGGAATTCAACATTGTGTACTACAGTACCTAATGGTATTTCAGATAATGGCAATGCATTCCCAACTTCAATTGGAGCACCTTTACCAGCTTGTAATTTAGCTCCAACTTCTAAGCCATTAGGGGCAAGTATATAAGCCTTTTCCCCATCAGAGTAATGCAACAAAGCAATTCTAGCTGTTCTGTTTGGATCATACTCTATGCTCTTAACAGTTGCTGGAACATTTAACTTTGTTCGTTTAAAATCAATTAAACGATATTTCTTCTTGTGACCTCCTCCAATATTACGAACAGTCATTTTTCCACTGGCATTTCTACCACCAGAACTTTTCTTTTTCGCAATTAAGCTTTTCTCAGGACTTCCTTTCGTAACATCGTCAAAAGTATCAGCTACTTTATGTCTTTGTCCAGGAGTATTTGGTTTTAATTTCTTTAAACCCATTTTTTTAAATATTACCGTAAATATCTATTACTTCACCCTCTTTTAGAGTAACTATCGCCTTTTTGAATGAACTTGTTCTTCCGTCCATTGCCCAAGTCTTTCTGTTTCTCTTAGCCTTACCAGCATAACGCATAGTATTAACTGACTCAACTGTTACACCGTATGTAGCTTCGACATCTTTTTTGATTTGCACCTTATTGGCCGAATTTTCTACGATGAATCCATATCTTCCTAGCTTCTCTTCTAGGTTAGACATCTTTTCTGTTATGATTGGTTTAACAATAACACTCATCTTATACTAGCTTAAAATATTTTCAATTTCTTTAACAGAACTCTCTGAAAGAACAAGTTTACTACAATTGATTAAGTCGTAAGTATTCACTTCTGAAGTAGCAACAACTTTAACTTTTTGAACATTTCTTGAAGACAAATAAACGTTCTTTTCATTTTCTGTAGTAACTAATGTAACTCTCTTTCCTTCCAAGTCAAGCCCTTTTAATACTGCTGTAAAATCTTTTGTTTTAGGCGCATCAAACTTCAAATCTTCTAAAACAATAATCTTTTCCTCCTTTAACGAGGAAGATAAAACCGATTTTTTAGCTACGGCTTTAACCTTTTTATTCAACTTGAATCCGTAGTATCTTGGTTTAGGTCCAAATATTCTACCTCCACCTCTAAATATAGGAGACTTAATATCACCATATCTAGCTGCACCTGATCCCTTTTGCTTTTTCAATTTCTTGGTACTTCCAACAATCTCATTTCTTTCTTTCGACTTATGAGTACCTTGTCTTTGATTAGCCAAATATTGCTTTACATCTAAGTACACTGTGTGTTCATTTGGCTCAACACCAAAAACTGAATCACTTAAGGTAACCTTTCTTCCAGTGTCTTTTCCTGTTTTATCTAATACTGCTAACTCCATCTTATTTCTCAATTAAAACGTAAGACCCTTTTGATCCAGCGATATTCCCTGAAACAACTATTAAATTCTTATCAGCCAATACCTTTAAAACTTTTAAATTCTGAGTTTTAACTGTATCACCTCCCATTCTTCCAGCCATTCTCATTCCTTTGAAAACTTTCGAAGGAGTAGATGCACCACCTATAGAACCCGGAGCTCTTAATCTATTATGCTGACCATGAGTTTGCCCTCCAACACCAGCGAATCCATGTCTTTTAACAACACCTTGGAAACCTTTTCCTTTAGACGTTCCTACAACATCAACATATTCACCTTCATCGAAAAGTTCTACTGTGATTTCATCACCTAATGCTTTTTCTTCTCCAAATCCATCAAACTCAACAAGCTTTGCTCTTGGAGAAACACCGGCTTTCTTAAAATGACCTTTCAAGGGTGCTGAAATATTCTTTTCAGTTTTTTCATCATACGCTAACTGAAGCGCATCATAACCATCAGTTTCCTCTGTTTTAATTTGAGTAACTACACATGGTCCAGCCTGAATAACAGTACAAGGAATGTTCTTACCATTCGCATCGTACATGCTCGTCATACCTATTTTTTTTCCTATCAATCCTGACATCGAATAACAGTTTTTTTGGGTTATCTTATCAATTATTATTTACTATACTTTAATCTCTACTTCAACTCCTGAAGGCAGTTCTAATTTCATCAATGCATCAACAGTTTTTGAAGAGGAACTGTAAATATCCATCAATCTTTTGTAAGAACTTACTTGAAATTGTTCTCTTGCCTTTTTGTTAACGTGTGTTGACCTTAAAACCGTAAAAATCCTCTTATTTGTTGGCAATGGTATTGGCCCACTTACAACGGCACCTGTAGATTTTACAGTTTTCACAATTTTCTCTGCTGATTTATCAACTAAGTTGTGGTCAAATGACTTTAATTTTATTCTTATTTTCTGGCTCATAATTAATGTACCTTAATCTCTATTACTATTAAGCTTCAACTTGTCCTTTAGCTTTCGCAATAACTTCTTTAGCTACCGCTTGTGGAGCCTCAGCAAAATGGCTAAACTCCATTGTTGAGGTTGCTCTACCTGATGTTATCGTTCGTAAAGATGTCACGTAACCAAACATCTCTGATAATGGAACTTTAGCTTTCACTACTTTTGCTCCATTTTTATCATCCATTCCTTCCATTAATCCTCTTCGCTTATTCAAATCGGCTACAACATCACCCATGTTTACCTCGGGCGTAATCACCTCCAACTTCATCATAGGTTCAAGTAGTATCGGATTAGCTTTTGGACATGAATTTTTAAAGGCTAATTTAGCTGCTATCTCAAATGACAATGCATCTGAATCAACTGGATGGAATGAACCGTCAAATAATGTAACCTGTAAAGAATCTACATTAAACCCTGCTAAAACACCAGTGTTCATTGCTTCTTTAAATCCTTTCTCAACAGAAGGAATAAATTCCTTAGGAATTCTACCTCCTTTTACCTCATTAATAAACTCTAATCCCTCTTTACCATCAGTTCTTGGACCAACCTTAAATTGAATATCAGCGAATTTTCCACGACCTCCAGACTGCTTTTTGTAAACTTCTTTATGTTCTACAGAGCCTGTAATTGTTTCTTTGTATGTAACTTGAGGTGCCCCTTGATTACATTCAACCTTAAATTCTCTTCTTAATCTATCGATAATAATATCCAAGTGCAATTCTCCCATTCCTGAGATAATTGTTTGAGCTGTGTCTTCATCTGTTCTTACCTGAAAAGTTGGATCCTCTTCAGCTAGTTTACCAAGCGCCAATCCTAACTTATCAATATCCACTTGAGATTTTGGTTCAATAGCCACTCCAATAACTGGATCTGGAAAATCCATTGATTCAAGAACAATAGGTGCATTTTCAGCACATAATGTATCCCCTGTTCTAATGTCTTTAAATCCAACTAATGCTGCTATGTCACCAGCATGTAATTCATCAATTTGATTTTGAGAATTTGCATGCATCTGGAAAATTCTAGAAATTCTTTCCTTCTTCATCGTTCTTGTATTCAGAACATAAGAACCTGAAGGCAATTTACCTGAATATGCTCTGGTAAAACACAATCTTCCTACGAAAGGATCAGTTGCGATTTTAAATGCTAAGGCAGCAAATGGTTCATCAGGAGAAGGTTTTCTTAAAACAGGCTCTTCTGTTTTAGGATTTGTTCCTTCGATTGCTTCTTGATCTAATGGTGATGGCAAAATTTCCATAACCACATCCAACATTGCCTGAACTCCTTTGTTCTTGAAAGCAGAACCACACATCATTGGTACAAATTTTGCGTCTAATGTAGCTCCTCTTAACGCGTCTAGCACTTCTCTTTCAGTTATGGAGTCAGGATCTTCAAAGAATTTCTCCATTAAGGAGTCATCGTATTCAGCAATTGCTTCAAGTAACTTTTCTCTGTACTCTTCAACTTCATCAGCCATATCTGCAGGAATGTCAACTTCTTCAAAAGTCATTCCCATATCATTCTCATTCCAAACGATTCCTCTGTTATTGATTA
The DNA here is from genome assembly GCA_045561495.1 of Flavobacteriales bacterium. Lineage (GTDB taxonomy): Bacteria > Bacteroidota > Bacteroidia > Flavobacteriales_C. The sequence continues at coordinate 38,274 of JBJKXR010000015.1, forward strand.
AATCAACAACACCTTTAAAGTCATCCTCAGCACCTATTGGCAATTGCAATGGAACGGCCTTTGAACCTAGCATTTCTTCAACCTGTTTACACACGTTAAGGAAATCAGCGCCTTGACGATCCATCTTGTTGACAAATCCAATTCTAGATACACTGTAATTATCAGCTAATCTCCAGTTCGTTTCTGACTGTGGCTCTACACCATCAACAGCACTGAAAAGGAAAACTAAACCGTCTAAAACTCTTAAGGAACGGTTTACTTCAACCGTAAAATCTACGTGTCCAGGAGTATCAATAATGTTTACTTGATATTCATCACCTCTGTATGGCCAGAATACTGTTGTTGCAGCAGAGGTAATTGTTATACCTCTTTCTTGCTCCTGCTCCATCCAATCCATAGTAGCACCACCATCGTGTACCTCTCCAATCTTGTGAGAAACACCAGAGTAATACAAAACACGCTCTGTTGTAGTGGTTTTCCCAGCATCTATATGTGCTGCAATACCAATGTTTCTTGTAAATTTAAGATCTCTCTTAGCCATTTCTATCTACTTTTCCCTGGTTACGTTTCTTATTAACTATACTCTAAAATGAGCAAAAGCTTTATTTGCTTCGGCCATTCTATGTGTATCTTCTTTTTTCTTAAATGCAGCTCCTTCTTCTTTAGAGGCAGCTAAAATCTCTGCAGCCAATTTTTGAGCCATAGATTTTTCGTTTCTTTTTCTAGCATATCCAATCAACCACTTCATTCCCATAGATTGTTTTCTACTTTCACGAATTGGAACTGGAATCTGAAATGTTGCCCCTCCTACTCTTTTGGATCTAACTTCAACTCCCGGAGTAACATTTGACAATGCTTTTTTAAATACTTCCAAAGCATTCTCTTCTTCTACCTTTGCTTCTACTGCATCAATGGCATCATAAAATATGTTGAACGCAACAGATTTTTTACCGTCTAGCATCAAGTTATTTACAAACTTAGTTACCACTATATCTCCAAATTTTGGATCTGGTAAAACTAATCTCTCTTTTGCACTACTTTTTCTCATCTCAGTAAAATACTTTTAATTATTTCTTAGGACGCTTAGCTCCGTATTTAGATCTTCTTTGTAACCTTCCTTCTACACCTGCTGTATCCAATGCTCCACGAACAATATGATACTTAACTCCTGGTAAATCTTTTACTCGTCCACCTCTTACAAGCACAATAGAGTGCTCTTGTAAATTGTGACCCTCTCCTGGTATATAAGCAGAGACTTCTATTCCATTTGTTAGTCTAACTCTGGCAACTTTTCTCATTGCTGAGTTTGGTTTTTTAGGAGTAGTCGTGTAAACTCTCGTACAAACACCTCTTCTTTGAGGACAAGCATTAAGAGCTGCAGCCTTACTTTTAGTAACCTTATTAACTCTTCCTTTTCTTATTAACTGTTGAATAGTTGGCATATCTTTTTAAATATTCACTTTCAATTAAACACAATACCGCCAAAAAACGGGACGGCAAAGATACGCAGATTTTTTAAATATTCAACTAGTTTCCCATTTTTCCCACTTTTTTTTCATGATTAAATATGTACAGGACTAAAAAGCCCTTTAAATTAAAGGGCCAGAGCATTTTTTTTTAGCTTTAACTTTTTTCATACCGTTTAAATTAGCACCATAAACTCTTTTAGTTATTTTTGATTTATGCAAAATCTTATCAACCAATTAAATAATGCTCAGCAGCAAGCTGTTCTTTCAACAGAAGGTCCTAATATGATTCTAGCTGGAGCTGGATCTGGAAAAACAAGAGTGCTCACATTTCGCGTTGCACACCTTTTATCTAAAGGGGTTGATTCTTTTAATATTCTAGCATTAACGTTTACAAATAAAGCGGCAAAAGAGATGCGTGAACGGATTGAAAAAATTATTGGGATAGAAGCAAGGAACTTATGGATGGGTACTTTTCACTCTATCTTTGCAAAAATTTTGCGCAACGAACATGATAAACTAGGATATCCTTACAACTTCACTATATATGACACCTTAGACGCAAAAAATTTAATTAAAGCTATTATTAGGGAGCTCGGGCTTGATGACAAAATATATAAACCAGGAATGGTTTACAATAGAATATCTGCAGCCAAAAACAATCTAATCTCTGCAAAAGCTTACAATGATGACCCCTCAATAATTGCTGAAGACAAAAGAATGGGTAAACCTGAAATAGGGAAAGTGTACCAGATATATGATTTGCGGTGTTTAAAAGCAGGCGCAATGGATTTTGATGATCTATTATTTAAAACCTATATCCTCTTTTTAAAATTTCCAGAAGTTTTATCGAAACATCAACAATTGTATAAATACATTCTAGTTGATGAGTATCAGGACACAAATTATGCTCAGTATACAATTGTAAAAATGCTCGCCAAGGGGCACCAAAACATATGTGTAGTGGGAGACGATGCTCAAAGTATTTATTCCTTTAGAGGAGCGAACATTGAAAACATATTAAATTTTCAAAAAGATTATTCAAATACTCAATCTTTTAAACTTGAGCAAAACTACAGATCATCAAAAAATATTGTTGCTGCCGCTAATGCAGTAATTGCAAAAAACAAGGACCAGTTTGAAAAGGATGTCTGGACTGAAAATGATGAAGGTCCAAGAATTAAGGTTATTAAAACAAAAACAGATAATGAAGAAGGTAGGGTAGTTTCTGATAAAATAATGAACTTAAAACTAGAGCATCAACTTTACAACAACGAATTCGCCATTTTATACAGAACCAATGCTCAATCAAGGGCTATGGAAGAAGCACTAAGGAAACGGAATATACCATATAAAATATATGGAGGGCTTTCGTTTTACCAAAGAAAAGAAATTAAAGACTTACTTTCCTACTATAGAATGACTTTCAATCCGAACGATGAAGAGGCCTTAAAAAGAGTTATTAATTACCCAACGAGAGGAATTGGAAAAACAACACTCGATAAATTAATTTTAACAGCGAATAATAATGATACTAGTCTCTGGGAAATAATTTCTAATCTTGATGCTTTTAATACAGGTCTTGGAAATGGACCTAAAACGAAAATTAAAAATTTCGTTACCATGATATTAAGTTTTGGTAGTGAACTTTTTCGAAAAAATGCTTTCGACTTAGGTCAATACATTGCCTCTCATACTGGATTGTTGAAAGAATTGCATGATGATAAAACTCCAGAGGGAATTTCAAGATATGAAAACATCCAAGAGCTATTAAATGGTTTGAAACAATTTTCAGCCCAAGAGGAGCCCTCAGATTATCCAACAAAAACCCTCGATAAATTTATGGAGGACGTTGCATTGTTAACCGATGCTGATAATGAAAGTCAAGACGATTACAACAAAGTTTCTCTAATGACTATTCACAGTGCTAAGGGTTTGGAATTCCCTTATGTATTTATTGTTGGAATGGAAGAAAACTTATTCCCTTCTCAACTATCTGTAAATTCAAGATCAGAATTAGAGGAAGAGAGAAGACTTTTTTATGTTGCCTTGACCAGAGCTGAAAAGGCTGCTTTTTTAAGTTATGCTCAAACACGGTTTAAATTTGGCAACATTACTTATGCAGAACCCAGTAGGTTTATATCTGAAATACCATTAGACTTTATAGAAATGCCTGACGTTAGGCCTCCTAGGAATTACGCGGGGACAGAATTAAATGAAATAAACCACTTCGCAAGAAGATCACCTATTCCTCCTGGCAAAAAACTTGTTAGCCTAGAACGAGCTGCAAAACTAGAAAAACCAAAAGATACTAATGAAACGGAAAGAGTGAATCCAACTGTAAAAGAAGGGCAAACTGTCGAGCACCTAAGATTCGGACGAGGTAAGGTTATTAAGGTTGAAGGAATAGGCCCAAATAAAAAAGCAGTAATTTCGTTTGGAAAACATGGCCAAAAACAAATACTTTTGAAATTTGCCAAACTTAAAATAGTTGGGTAGCTTTAAAGATTATACTGAATTATATATGGACTACAATACTACGCGTTCTTCATTAGTTATTCCTGAATACGGAAGAAACATTCATAAAATGATAGAACATGCCATTTCTGTAAAGGATAGAGAGGAGAGAAATCACATCGCAAGATCGATTGTGAAAGTTATGGGGCAAGTAAAACCTCAATTTAAAGAAGCCGATGATTTCATCCAGAGTCTTTGGGATCATATGATCATTATTTCTGATTTTAAATTGGATGTTGATTCACCCTATCCATATCCAGATAAAGAAGAATTGGTTAAGCCACCAAATAGAGTGGCCTATCCTCAAAATAAGATTAGATTCCGTCACTATGGAAAATCAATAGAAAGTTTTATTGATAAAGCGTGTAAGATGGAAGATGGAAAAGATAGAGATTCCTTCATTTACTACATAGCAAATATGATGAAGAAAAATTATCTTCTCTACAATAGAGATAGTGTTAACGATGAATTAATATTTGATCAACTTAGTACACTTTCAAATGGAAAATTAAAAATGCCAGAAAATCAATCATTAAAACATGCTGGTGTGTTAGTTGGCAAAAAAACCTCAAATAATAAAGGAAGTAGTAGAAGGCAATCTAACAATAATAAAAAAGGAGGAAAAAGATCATTTAAAAGAAGATAAAGCATGGAAAGTTTTGTAATAAATGGAGGAAATCGTTTAGAAGGTGAAATTATTCCTCAAGGAGCTAAAAATGAAGCTTTGCAGATTTTATGTGCTGTTTTATTGACCCCAAAGAAAGTTACCATTACTAACCTTCCAAACATTGTTGATGTAAATAAGTTAATTGACTTACTAAAAAGCATGGGCGTTAAGGTTCATCAGCTCAATGAGTTTGATTATGAATTTCAAGCAGATGATGTAAACCTTGACT
>JBJKXR010000016.1:0-36356 GCA_045561495.1 Flavobacteriales bacterium
GTGTTTGCAGGAAGTATGGTGAAGGTTACAGGGTCTGGTATGGGTTGTCCTGATTGGCCTAAATGCTTTGGATATTATATCCCTCCTTTTGATGAAGAACAGTTAATTTGGAAACCTGATTTCCAATATCATTCAGGAGAAATGATTTTTTGGAAAGGAGATTTGTTAAAAGCTAATGTTGATTTTTCGTCTGACCAAAAATTCAATAGTGAAAATTGGTCTATTTACGATGAACACGACTACAAAATATACAATCCCGTTCATACTATTATTGAATATGTGAATCGTTTGGTTTCTGTTCTCCTTGGTTTTTCTGTTGTTTTGATGATGTTTTTCTCTTTTAAATCATCGAAGTATAAGACGATGAATGTCTTTTTTTCATTTTTAGTACTGTTTTTAATTGGTTTTAATGCTTGGTTAGGAAAGTTAGTTGTTGAAGGTGTATTGAATCCAGGAGATATTAGTGCCCATATGTTGGCAGCTTTTGTTTTAATCATGGCGCTAGCATTTACACACAGCCAAAATAGTTCCCCGCCATCCTTTAAATATTCTAAGTTGTATAAGTACCTGCAGTTTGGTTGTTTTATATATTTGCTTTATCAATTATTTATAGGTGTTGTATTGAGGCAAACCTTTGATACTTATGCTGGTGTATCAAGAGAGTTGTGGGTTGATAATGCTGGGATTAATTTTTTATTACATCGTTCATCATCATTGCTTTATGCTCTTGCAGTAATAATTACTTATACGATTATAAAGAATATTCCGAAAAATACATTTGAATGGAAAAATTTCAAGTGGGTTATAATTTTAACGGTTGCTGAAATGGTTTCTGGAGCTGTAATGGGGTATTTAGAGGTTCCTAAATTTGCTCAACCTTTTCATGTAATTGTAAGTTCTATTTTATTGTTAGTGCAAGCTAATTTATTTTTTAAAATTTTAATTAAGTCAAAAAAAAATGGTTGAACACTGGAAAGAATCTGATGGTTTTATATCACGAGAATTTGAATTTGATAATTTTCAAGAAGCTTTTGCTTTTATGACAAGAGTAGCATTCTTAGCTGAAGAATTGAATCATCATCCGAATTGGAAGAATGTATATAATCAAGTCTCTATTCACTTAACAACTCATGATGCTGGTGAAGTAACTCATAAGGATTATGAGCTGGCAAATGCAATTAATAAGCTGGTTTGATTGCGTCTTTTTTCATTACGTAAATAATAGAGCTGCACTTATCGGGATTTATTTTTCCTTTTAATGCGAACGCAATTCCTTTAAACATACCCGGAATTTTGCTCCCTGATTTGTATTGCTCGCTAAGCATCGAAACGTAAACAGCGTCGAATGGCATGGGTACTGTTTTTTCTATTTTGAACCCATACTTTTCCATAATTTTTTTCATCGTGGATGGGTTAAAATGCCAGAGGTGTATCGGAATGTCCCATGCAGCCCAAAATTCCTTATAGTGGTTTTGGTCGAAAGACTTATGATTGGGAACAGCAACGAAGAATATTCCATTTGGTTTTAAAATGGAGAATATCTTTTTTAAATAACCGTCCAAGTCATGCACATGCTCGAGGACATGCCACATAGTAATTGCATCAAAACTTTCAGGTGGTAATTTATACAACTCAGGGGTGTCGTATACATTAAATCCAAATTTAGATGCTGCAAAACTTCTTGTGTTTTCATCCTGTTCAATTCCTTCCACTTCCCAACCTGCCTTAATCATTGCATTGGGGAAGTAACCTGTTCCTGTCCCGATATCTAACAATTTTCCTGAGTTTAATTCTGTTTGAGAACAAATTAAATTTCGCTTTCTCTTCAGCATATAATTTCGGACAGAATGATAAATTTTGAAGAAAAATCCTTTTTGCGTATCAGAATGAGAAACGTAGTTTTCGCCTTTATAATACGGTCCAATTGTTTGCTCATCAGGGACATCTTGAGTGAAATGAAAACCGCACTCGCAACATTGAACAACGGTGAAAATTTCACCCGTATGTGAGTGATCTTTTACTATTATGGAATCTTTTATTTTTTTTGATTCACAAACTAAGCAGCTGTTTTGATGAAGTATACCCATTATTTATATTCCTCAATAAAGTCGGTAATTAATTGAAAAACTTCATTGTATTTTGACAGAGTCAAATTCTCCCCGGTATCATAAATATCGTGGTAGGCTTTTGATCCACCCATTGTATACAAAAAAATTGCTTTTACTCCTTTTTTATCAAATGGATGATGATCGCTGTTTGCGGCTTTTCCTCTTTTTTTAATTCTTTTTAGATATTTTTTTTTGTCGTTTATTTTTTTGAAAGCTTGATATATATCGGGGTTTTTTGTAGCGTTTACCATAGTAATTCCGTCATCGCCTGTTCCCATAATGTCTGTGTTAATTTGAAAAAGAATTTTCTCCAATGGAAAATAGGGTTTTTGAACATAGAACTTACTGCCTAATAAACCAACTTCTTCAGCTCCAAAAGCTATGAATAGAATTGAGGTTTTTGGTTTATTTTCTGGCAGAGCGTAATGTCTTGCCAAATCTATTATCATTGATGTTCCACTTGCATTGTCATTGGCTCCAGGGAAAATAGCATCCTCACCCAGCATTCCTATATGGTCATAATGAGCGGAGAAAACAATAAATGAATCTGGTTTTTCTGTACCTTTTACATAACCCAAAACATTTTGAGTAATTTCTCCTTGCTTTAAAGTTGCATCGATATTTAATTCAATTTTTTTATTGCTAAATGAGATTAAGTTCTTTTTAATGTATAATATAGGGTAGTTGTGCTGTCGTTTACTTATTCCCCATGTGAATTTTTCATTCTGAACAAGAACAATTCCTTTTGCTTTGAAAGGATTATATAGCATTCCATTTAAAAAATTTAATTGAGTTGAGTCGGTGATTCCTGTTTTATCAATGATTAGAAACGAGTTTTTAAAGTCTTTGGAACTGAATTTCATCATTTTATTTGTGTTTCCTACTATTTTAGGATTTAACCATACCAAATCGTATTTTCCTTTAACCGACGGACAACTGGGGTCAACAATAAAATCAACTCCTGCATACATCAATTTACCATCAATTTTAACGTCTGAATTCCCATTAAAAGTGTTCACATCAATTTGAAATTCTTGTTTGTAATCTGAATCAAAACCTTCAAGGCCTAATTCTTTAAATTTTTCAGCAATATAATTTGCTGCTTTATTATGCCCGTCGTTTACGTACCCCCTCCCGGCATAATCTTCTGACGTTAATGTTTTGACTATTTCTTTTGCAAAAACTTTATTTTGCCCATTAAGATTAATGCAAATAAGAGAGCATAATAGTAAGATGGTGTAGTTCATATGTGACTAAATTACAAAAAATATGCCCCTATTTGATGAGTAGTTTTACATTGAAAATGGTGTAGCTATATTTGTACTGTGAAAACTTTGATTCGCCAAATCGTATCAACATTAGAACAACATCCTCAATCCATTGCTATTGAGGGAGAAACGTTTTCAATTACGAACCAACAATTGCTTCAAAAATCAAGGGAATTTGCTCAAGGGGTTTTACAGTTGAGAATAGAAAATTCATGGATTGGAATTAATACAAATTTGGGATGGGAGGCTTATGCAGCGATTTTAAGTTGCTGGATGACAGGTAATGGTTATGTTCCAATGAATACTAAGTTTCCACCATCAAGAATTAGAGAAGTCATTCAGCAAACTGATTTAAAGTATTGTTTTGGATCTTCTAATTTACAAGAAATACTGCCTTCAAAGGGCTATTCCTCAGATTTGAAAATTGGCAAAAAGGCTTATCTTTTATTTACTAGTGGTACAACAGGTGTTCCTAAAGGTGTTCCGATTACTCAGGTAAACCTGAAGGCATTTACAGAACATTATTTAAACCATAAAGCAATTCGCTTTAACCCAAAGGATAAGTTTTTGCAGAGCTATGAATTGACTTTTGATGTTAGCGTATTTTGTTTTTTAATGCCCTTATTGATTGGAGGTACTTTAGTGATACCTCAGCAAACTAAATCTAAGCATTTGAGTTTTTTTAAGGCCATTACTGATTTTAACGTAACAGTTACCAGTTTTGTACCGTCGGTAGTCCGATTAACACAAGATTTTCTTCCAAGGGTAAAATTCCTAAATGTAAGGTATTCATTTTTCAGTGGCGAAGCCTTAATGGGTGATTGGGCGAAAGTATGGATGGAATCTGTCCCGAATGCAAAAGTCTATAATTGCTACGGTCCAACTGAAACGGTGATTGTTTGTACAGAGGAATTATTAAACGATTTGGATGACGCTTATTTTAGTAATGGATTGCCTTTGCCTCTTGGAGAAAAGTTTGAAGAAATCGATTTAAATATCGTTAATAGAGAAATTGTGTTCTCAGGGAATCAAGCCTTTGGTGGATATTTAAATCAAGAAGCAATTTCACATTATCAATCGGGAGACTTGGCCCATCACGATGAAAATGGAAAGCTTATTTTTGAGGGGCGAAAAGACAATCAAATTCAATGGAACGGTTACCGCATTGAGCTCGAGGAAATGGATAGAGTTTTAACTGAGAAGTCTAATGGATGGGTTAAGACGATATTCATTAAAGAGATTCCAAAACTTATTGTTTTTAGTAATCAATTAAAAGAGGAAATAACTTCTTTAATTGATGATTCCTTTCCTGATTATTATAAACCCTCTAAAATCATTCAGCTGCATGAATTGCCTTTAAATAGTAATGGAAAGATAGATGTAACTAAACTTAAGAACATTTAGCTTTAAATCAAATTACTACGCATAATATATAGTGTTGATTGAATTGATCCTGCAGACATTAAAACAAGTCGTATCTTTGAACAATGCTTATCGATGAGCAAACCATACAAGATTTAGAATTTGATATTGTAAGAAGTTTTCTGGCCGAACAATGTAAATCGGAAAAGGCGAAATTCAATGCATTGAGAATAACTCCCTTTTCCTCTATTGATGATGTTAAGAAAGAGTTTGCTATTCTGCGTGAAATTAAATCTATTTACGAAAACGATACAATCAGTTTTCCTCATTCCTCATCGGAAGACATTGATCATGCGCTTAAAGTTCTAAGAGTAGAAAATGGTGTGCTTAGCCTTGAAGAATTGGTGCGTGTTTACCAGTTATGTTTAGGAACTGAGGCATTGGTAAAGTTTGCTAAAAAAAATCAGCATGAGTACCCTAAAATTTGGCAGTCTTGTGAACATATAGAAAGAGTACAGGATATCATCAAATTAATTCGATCCATATTAAATAAAAACTTGGGAATTGATGATAAAGCCACAAATCAATTAAATGTAATCAGAAAACAGATGAAATCTGTTAAAATTGAGATTGATAAGAATTTTAATAGAGTGCTTAGGCAGTATAAAGAAGAAGATATTCTTGACTCTACCGAAGAGACCTTCTTGGATAATCGAAGGTTGCTGGTTGTTCTTTCTGCTCATAAAAGAAAAGTTCAAGGCAAAATTCAAGGAGTAAGTGGGAAAGGGAATTTTAGTTATGTTGAACCAGGAGTTAACTTACACCTTAATAAACAGCTTGATAAATTAATCATAGAGGAGTCTAATGAAATATTTAAAATACTTCAGGAGATTACTTTATCCTTGAGGGCTGAAAAGAGAAATTTGAAGGCTTTTGAAAGACTCTTAATTCGATTTGATTTATATAATGCTAAGGTTCGGTTTTCTCATACTTATAATGGGATAATTCCTAGGATTAATGCAGAGTCCAAAATGTATTGCGAAAATGCGATTCATCCTATTTTATTTTTAAAAAATACGGCTTTACAAGAGAATACTATTGGGCAGGATTTTGAGTTAAAACAAGAACAACGTTTTTTAGTTATATCGGGGCCTAATGCTGGTGGAAAATCGATAACTCTTAAGACAATAGGATTACTTCAATTGATGTTTCAAAGTGGTTTAATGGTTTCGGTTAATGATGTAAGTGAGTTTTGTTGGTTCGATACGATTCTTTCTGATATTGGAGATAATCAGTCTATTGAAAATCAATTGAGTACCTACAGTTATAGATTAGCTAGGATGGAGTTGTTTTTAGATAAGGTTAATGCTTCTTCATTGATTCTTTTGGATGAGTTTGGAAGTGGTTCAGATCCAGAATTGGGAGGCGCATTAGCAGAGGTTTTTTATGAGGAATTGTATAATCGGAATTGTTTTGCAGTGATCAATACGCACTATACGAATATAAAAATACTTACTTCTAAAAAAGAGGAGGCAATTAATGCATTTATGCTATTTGATACTAAAGAGTTAAAACCATTATATAGGTTGTCCATTGGACAACCAGGATCTTCATTTACATTTGAGGTTGCTCGATTAAATGGGATAAGTGATGATTTAATTAAAAGAGCTCAAAATAAGGTTTCAGACCTGAAGATTAATTTAGACAATCTAGCATTGGACTTGCAAAAAGAGAAATCAAAGTTTAACAAAGCCAATAAGCTTCAAAACAAAGCCACTCAGGAATCAAGAAAACTTATCAATAAATATGATGATAAGTTGCGAGATTTGTATGAAAAGTCAAATCAACAACATCGTTTTTTTGAGCAGCAGAGTAAATTTTTAAAAGCAGGGAAAAAGATATTCGATTTTATTGGGCGCCACAAAGGAGACGAAACCAATAAAGAATTAAATGAGGCGGTAAAAAAGTTTGTGGCTATTGAAAAGAAACGAGTATTACAAGTTAAAAACCCTTCAGTACTAGAAAAGCAATTGAAATCACCAAAAATTCAAAAACCAATTCATAAAAAGACATCGATTAAATTAGATAAAGAAAGTTCTAAGTTATCAAAGCCAGTTAAAGTAGGATCAAGAGTTAGAATTCCTGGTTACACAAAAACTGGTGTTGTACAAGTCCTAAAAAGCAAACAAGCCGAAATATTAGTAGGGAATTTTATGGTGAGTATAAAAATCAGTGACCTTTCCGTAGTAGAGTAGTGAAAATGTTAAATCTTTGAATATAAATTTATTAAATGATGACCATAGATGCTTTAAACCTTCAGTTTTTACGTGATTTAAAAAATAATAATAATCGAGAGTGGTTCGCCGAAAATAAATTGAACTATGAGAAACATCAAGCTAAATTAGTTTCGTTTGCCGAAAAAATGATGGATTGCTTGAGCGAACATGATAAGATTGAGTACAAAAGTGGTAAAAAGTCGGTGATTCGTGTGTACAGAGATATTCGATTCTCTAAAGACAAATCTCCTTATAAAACATATTCTGGAATGGGTTTCAGACGGTCGTCTCAATTGTTAAGAGGAGGATACTATCTTCACATAGAACCCGGTAATAGTTTTGTTGGCGGAGGATTTTGGGAACCTAATAAGGAAGATTTGTTAAAGATTAGAAAAGGTATTGAATTTGATGAGGGTGAGTTTCGAAAAATAATTACATCTGAAGAATTTGTTTCTGTTTTTGGGAAATTAAAAGGCAATCAATTGAAAACTTGTCCAAAAGGATTTAGCAAGGATTCTAGTGCAATTGACCTATTGCGTTATAAGCAATATCTTTTGACAAAAGAGTTTTCTGACGATGAAGTACTCCTAGATACTTTTTTTGATGAGGCAGATAAGGTATTTAAAGCAATGCGTCCTTTTTTGGATTTCATGAGTGAGGTATTAACTACAGATGAAAATGGAGTCCCTTTATTTGAATAAAAAATGAGAATAGATAAATATATATGGTGTGTTCGATTACAAAAGACTCGATCTCGAGCCACTAAATTTATAGAGGCTGGAAATGTTAAAATCAATGGCGAGGAAACTAAAAAAGCCAGTAGAGAAATTAGAATCGATCAGACGTTCTCAATTCGAGTTAAGCCTATATGGAGGACATGGAAAGTGTTAGAAATTCCAAAATCAAGGGTTGGAGCTAAGCTTGTGCATGATTTAATTCGTGAAATAACTTCTGAAGAAGATTTAGCAATCCTTGAAGAAGTTCAAAGACAAAATCGAGAAAATCGATTGAAGGGAGTCTTGGGAAGACCAACGAAAAAGAACAGAAGAGATTTAGATGATTTTTGGGATTAAACAACAATTATAATCTGAATGTTCTCGTCTTTAATGGAAATTACATCACCAACTTTTAGCTTACAGCGTTTTCTAGTTTCAACCTCCTTGTTTCTTAAAACGCAGCCTTCGCTTATCATTTGATTTGATATTCCACCCGAATCTGCTAGATTTAAAAATTTTAAAAGTTTATTTAATTCAATAAATTCTTTTCCTTGTAAACTAAATTCCATACTGTAAAGGTACAAACTAGTAAATAGTTGTGTTTTTTATTTAAGAGAATGTCTAATTTTATGTTTAAACAATTGATGATAAGTGTTTTGTGTATTAATTGTGTCTTTTAGAGTGTATGTAAGTAGTTACTTTTTACTTGGGATGCCTTAAATAATGTGTCATCTTTGTTTATGCATATTTGCAAGTACGCTAAAAGACGTGTTCATTGAAGATTAAAATTCGGTTAAAACAGATTTGTTTGACCAACAAAATATTAAAGAAGCATTTAATTAATGCATAGGGTAAAGGTTGATGGCTATCAATCTAGTTAAGGGGTGAGCGGGGTTAGGCTCCCGCTCACATTTTTTACCTGACTTTTAAAAATAAGGGTAAAGATTGATTATGATCAGTCTAGTTAAGGGGTGAGTGGGGTTAGGCTCCCACTCACATTTTTTTCATTACTATTTCTTGAATTTATTACTATTTGTGCTTACTTGAGTAAATTTATTGCTGTATTATAAATTAGTTCTGAGCTGATTTTTTTAATGCACCCTTTAGAGTTTTCCCTACAATATTTACCGTGTTTAGAACAAGGTTTGTTTGAAATTGGTGTAATAATATTTTTAGATGGTTTTTTGGGCATATATGGAGCAAACCCTAATGATGGTTTTGTGCACCCCCAAAAAGAAATTATTGGTGAATCAAATGCCGATGCAATGTGCATCATACCGGTATCATTAGAGAGCACAAGTTTACTTTCTTTTATTAAATAGGCAGATTCTTCAAATGAAGTTTTTCCACAAAAATTATATACATGATCCGAATTTGCTTTTTTCATTATTTCGGAACCTATTTTTTTGTCTTCGGGACCACCTATTAATAGTATTGGCAGATTAAGCTTTGAGATTACCTCAGTAATTTGAGTACAAGATAATTTTTTATGCTCATGAGTTCCACCTATACACCATGTAATATATTCTTGCTTAGTATTGAATTCCACATTAGGAGAGCCATTTATAAAATAATCTATTCCCTTATTATCATTAACAACATTTAGTTTTTTTATGGTGTTAAAATATCGATCAACTACATGGTTTTTTAGCAAGTCAACCCCAAAATTTATGAGTAGATGTCTTTTGAAATTGCTTTTGAAATAAACATGATTATTTACTTTTAACGCTGTTCGTATTTTAAGTGATCTTAAGTTATTTTGAAGGTCAACAACATGGTCATAATTGTTCGATTGTAAAACCTGAATAAGTTTTTTATTAACGTCATTTAAAGTATGAATGTTATTTATGTAAGGATTGGAAACGAGAAGTGACGCAAAACTTTTTTTAGTTAGAAAATCGATATCAGCGTTTAGTTGCTGTTTTAAACATCGGATAATTGGAGTGGTTAAAATGATATCTCCAATAGAACTATATCGAATAATTAATATTTTAAGTTTTTCAGCCACTATAAAAGCGTAAAATTATATAAATATTCTTTTGATCTTAAGTATTTCTTTCTAGGTCTTTATCCGCCACAAAGTTATTATATTTACATCCATAAATTTTAAGCATGGCACAGAATTTAAGTGAACAAGAACTTCAAAGAAGAGAAAAGTTAGATAGATTAAAAGCTTTAGGTATTGAACCTTATCCAGCGGCTGAATTTAAAGTTGATTGTTCAGCTGAAGATATTTTAAAAAATTATGAAAGCAATAAAACGCTTTATAAAGCAGTTAGTTTTGCCGGAAGAATAATGCGCAGAAGAATGCAAGGAAAGGCAGCATTTGTTGAAATGCAAGATGTTTCTGCAAGAATTCAAGTGTACTTTAATCGTGATGAAATTTGTCCTGGTGAAGATAAAACCATGTACAATGAAGTATTTAAGAAACTTGTTGACACTGGTGATATTATTGGTGTCAAAGGCTATGTTTTCACTACTCAAGTTGGGGAAATCACGATTCATGCCAATGAGTTTGTGCTCTTAACAAAATCCGTTAAGCCTCTTCCGCAGCCAGTTATTGATGCTGATGGTAAAGTACATGATGCATTTTCTGATCCCGAACAAAAGTATCGTCAACGTTATGTTGATTTAAATGTGAATCCTGAAGTAAGAGAAACTTTTGTTCAGAGAAGTCAATTGGTAAATACTATGAGGAGTTTTTTGTCGGATAAGGGATATCTTGAGGTAGAAACTCCAGTTTTACAACCAATTTACGGAGGAGCTGCAGCTCGTCCATTTAAAACACATCACAATACTTTAGATATGACTTTGTACTTGCGTATTGCAAATGAGTTGTATCTGAAAAAATTAATTGTTGGTGGCTTTGATGGTGTGTTTGAATTTGCAAAAGATTTTCGAAATGAGGGAATGAGTCGTTTTCATAATCCTGAGTTTACACAAATGGAACTCTATGTAGCCTATAAGGATTACAATTGGATGATGGATATGGTAGAAGAAATGGTTGAGAAAATAGCTTTAGCTCTTCATGGTAATACCAAAGTACAAGTGGGTGAAAATCAAATTAATTTTGCTCGTCCCTGGAAGCGATATACTATGTTCGAAGCTATTGAGGAGTATACGGGTATTGATATTTCAAAAATGGATGAAGTTCAACTAAGAACTACAGCTGAAAAATTAGATGTGCCTGTCGATGAGACGATGGGTAAAGGAAAATTAATTGATGAGATTTTTGGTGAAAAATGTGAGGGGCTACTTATACAGCCTACTTTTATTACTGATTATCCAGTTGAGATGTCTCCATTAGCAAAAAAACATCGAGAAAAAGAGGGATTAGTAGAGCGTTTTGAATGCATTTGTAATGGTAAAGAAATTTGTAATGCATACTCGGAGTTGAATGACCCTATTGATCAAAGAAAACGTTTCGAAGAACAATTGGAGCTTGGGAAGAGGGGAGACGATGAAGCTATGGTTTTGGATGAGGACTTTTTGAGGTCTATAGAATATGGTATGCCACCTACGGCAGGTTTAGGTATTGGGATTGATCGCTTAACAATGATTATGACCAATTCAAATTCTATTCAAGACGTGCTGTTTTTTCCTCAAATGAAGCCAGAAAAGAAAGGCCCTGAATTGGGGGAAAATGAAAAATTGATTTTTGATATTATTAAAAAGGAGTCAAAAATGGAACTAGGAGATTTAAAATCTCAGGTGGATTTAAGCAATAAAAAATGGGATAAGGCTATAAAAGGATTAGCTACTCATGGATTAACAAAGGTGAATAAAACCGATGATGGTCTGTTCATTGAGCTTATCGGATAATATTTTTATACTTATCATTTTTTAGGCTTATCCAAAAATTATGTTATCAGATTCAAAAATAGCGATATTAGGTGGTGGGAGTTGGGCAACAGCCCTCACTAAAATTATACTCAATAACGTAGAGAAAATAAACTGGTGGGTGAGGCGAGAGGAAACGGCTGAGTATCTTCGTGATTTTGGTCATAATCCTAATTATATTTCGTCTATTGAATTTGACAAATCAAAATTAAATGTTTCCACCAACCTAAAAGAAACCATTACAAATTCTGATGTTATTTTTTTAGTCATTCCCTCTGCATTTCTTCACGCCGAGTTCTTGAACGCGAAAATCACTGCTGAAGATTTAAAGGATAAAATTATAGTATCAGCAATTAAAGGTATTATTCCTGAATTCACTTTAATTCCAGCGGCATATTTAAATGACCAGTTTGGTGTAGAATATAATAATATGGCTATTGTTGCAGGGCCATGTCATGCTGAAGAAGTTGCCCATGAGCGATTATCTTATTTAACTATAGCAACTCCGACTCGTGGAAGGGCATATGCAATAGCTGATTTATTAAAGTGTAGGTATATTAATGTAAATAGAAACGATGATTTAGTGGGCACTGAGTACAGTGCAATAATGAAAAATGTTTATTCTATAGCTGCTGGAATTTGTTTTGGTATTGGATATGGAGATAACTTCATGGCAGTTCTTATTTCCAATGCTATTCGTGAAACAGAGCAGTTCGTAGATTGTGTGTACCCAAAGCATCGAGATGTTAAAACATCAGCTTATTTAGGGGATTTGTTAGTAACTGCGTATTCACAATATTCGAGAAATCGAACTTTTGGAAATATGATTGGTAAGGGGTATTCAGTTAAATTTGCAAAATTAGAAATGAAGATGGTCGCTGAAGGGTATTATGCATCCAAATGTGTAAATGATATTCAAAAAAAGTTTGATTTGAATCTTCCGATAGCTGATGCTGTTTACCAGTGCTTATACAAAGGAAAGAATCCTAAAAAAACGTTTAAGGCAATACAAGGTCTCTTGAAATAAAGCATCTAAAAGATTTTATTTAAGTATTTTCTTTGGTTTACCTGCGAGAAAATCTTTGTGGTAAGAGGGTTCGAAATAAGCTACATCTTCAAAATCCTTGTTTATAAATTTTCTCCAAGCTAGTGGTATGAGGTTTTTTGCTGAGGTTTTTGGTTCTGGTAAATAGATCCAAGAGGAATTTAAATAATCTTGTGCTTTCTGAGCTCCGTCTCCAAAATAATATATGTTTTCTGAATGTAATTCATCAAAAGGTTCTTCATCCAAAACTCTAGAATGAACCGTTTTTATTTCTTTTCCCTTATGATGAATTGAACAAAACACTTCGACTCTTCTTGCATCAATCATAGGGATCAATACAGCATCTTTTTCAACATTATGCACAACAGAATTAGCCATTGCGGAAAGCGTGTCAACTGCAATTAACGGAATATTCAATCCGTAGCATAAACCTTTAGCAGCAGAGATACCTATCCTTAAACCTGTATATGATCCAGGTCCTTTTGAGACTGATATTGCGTCTAAATGACTGGGTTTAATGTTTGCTTTTTCTAGGCATTCTTCAATGAAAAGATGGAGCTTTTCACTATGTGCCAATCCATCCGAATCCAATTCAATTAGCTGAATTAACTTATCGTTTTTGCTCAACGCTATTGAGCAAACTTTTGTTGTTGAATCTATGTGGAGAATATAACTCAATTAAATCAAATTAATTAAATGGTAGTTCTTTTTTCCGTTTTGTATCAATATGTAATCGTCTTGAATAATATCTGCAGCGGAAACCGTTTTTGAATCTTGGACTTTAGTTTTATTCAATGCTACTGCATTGTTTTTGAGCGCTCTTCTTGCTTCACCTTTGGAAGAAAAGATAGGCGCATGTTCAGAAAGTAAGTCAATAATTCCAACTTCATTTGTAATTGTTTCTTTTGAAACTTTATGTTTTGGCACCTCATTTCCAATGGATTCCAAAGCGCCTTTTGATAATTCCCGAACATTTTCCTCTGTTGTTTTCCCAAAAAGAATTTCAGAGGCAGCTTTCGCATTTTCTAAAGCTTCTTGAGAGTGAACGGTAATGGTAATGTCTTCAGCTAGTGCGTTTTGTATTGTTCTAGTATGAGGTGCTTCGTTATGTTTACTTGCCAGCTCTTTAATTTCGTTTTCACTTTTCATAGTGAAAATTTTAATGGATTTTAGAGCGTCTTCATCCGATTGATTCAACCAGAATTGGTAGAATTTATAAGGTGAAGTTTTTTCTGGGTCTAACCATATATTACCGCCTTCTGATTTTCCAAATTTAGAACCATCTGCTTTTGTAATTAAAGGGCAGGTTAGAGCAAATGCTTCACCTTCTCCTAGTCTTCTGATGAATTCAGTTCCTGTCGTGATATTTCCCCATTGATCAGAACCGCCCATTTGAAGTTTACAATTCTTCTCTTTTTTCAAATGGTAAAAGTCATATCCTTGAATTAATTGGTAGGAAAATTCGGTGAAAGAAATACCCGTTTCTAGTCTCTTTTTTACGGAATCTTTACTCATCATGTAATTTACAGTTAAGTGCTTTCCTGCGTCTCTTAAAAAGTCTAATAAAGAGAATTCTTTGAACCAGTCGTAATTGTTTACAATTTCCGCTGAGTTTTCACCACAATCAAAATCTAAAAATGATTCTAATTGGGCTTTTACTCCCTGTAAATTTTGCTGCAGCGCTTCTTCTGTAAGAAATTTTCTTTCTTCAGATTTGCCAGAAGGATCCCCAACCATACCAGTTGCTCCACCCACCAAAGCTAAAGGCTTATGACCTGAATTTTGTAAGTGTTTTAGCATCATAATAGACACTAAATTTCCAATGTGAAGAGAGTCAGCTGTAGGATCAAATCCAATGTATGCTGTAGTTGTTTCTTTTTCTAATTGTTCTTCTGTTCCAGGCATGATGTCATGAATCATTCCTCGCCATTGTAATTCGCTTACAAAACTCATACTAAAAAAATTTGTAGCAAATTTAAGATATTTCATCAAGCTAAGGCTTATTATACCTAATTTTACTCTATGATTTTAGTTACTGGAGGAACAGGCTTGGTAGGTACCCATTTGTTAATGGACTTGCTTAAGGACGAAACTCCAATTCGGGCAATTTATCGATCCGATAAGGCATTAGAAAAGGTGCGTAAAATTTTTGCTTTTTACAACATTAAATGGGAGCAAACTCTACATAAAATTGAATGGATTAAATCCGATTTGTTAAATACAGAGATTTTGATTGATGCTTTTAAAAATGTTGAATATGTTTACCATTGTGCTGCCATGGTGTCATTCAATAAAGCCGATAAAACGAAATTGTTTAAGGTGAACATTGAAGGAACCACTAATGTTGTTAATTTAAGCTTAGCATGTGGGGTGAAAAAGTTTTGTCACGTAAGTTCAACGGCAACAATAGGAAAGTCGAAAAAAGATGGAATTAGACATGAGGATTGTATTTGGGAAAATGATGGCTCTTTTTCAAATTATTCGATTTCAAAATATTTTTCTGAGATGGAAGTTTGGAGAGGAAGTGAAGAAGGTTTGAATGTTGTCATTGTAAACCCATCAATCATAATTGGGCCTGGAGATTGGATGCAGTCAAGTTCAAATTTATTTCTTAAGGTTTGGAATGGTTTGAGGTATTATTCAAAAGGTGTCAATGCATTTGTTGATGTAAGAGATGTTTCAAAAGCAATGGTTGAATTAATGAAAAGTCCCATAAAGTCTGAACGTTTTTTAATAATAGGTGAAAACTTAAGTTTTCAAGAGTTGTTTAATGAAATTGCAACTTCTCTCGGTAAACGTATTCCCTATATTGAGGTTAAACGTTGGATGGCGAGTTTGATATGGAGAATAGAGGCGTTACGGTCTTTTTTGTTTGGTTCTCAACCTTTAGTTACTAAAGAATCAGCTAAAAGTGCATTAAGCGTAGTGAAATATTCAAATAACAAGATTAAAGATCAATTGGATTTTGAAATCACTCCTATAAAACAGGCGATTATGCATACTAGTAAAATCTTTTTAAAAGATTATTCATCATGATTTTCCTCTAATTTTTCAATGAGTTTAGCTTCTACTTTCTGATAGAGCGCTTTATGTTCTTCTGGCCTTTGAGAATAGTAATTGATTGTAGAGTCGAATCTAGCTCGTTCAACTTTATATTTAAGAAGGATACTATTATAGTGTTGGTGTCGAACAAAATTGTTTCTATTGTTGCTGATTACGCCTTGTTTTGAAGCTGCATCAAAAACGTGAAAATCACAAAGCATTGGAATTAATTCTTTTTGCGGGACTATATATTTATTAATTTCTTTTCTTGTGCAAGAAAGGAAAAGTGCCAAAATTAAAGCAGTTGTTAGGATTTTTCTCATGTTAATTGATGTATCAAATATAATAATTGAGTTTATTGAAGTATAGAAAATGATGTTTAATTTGTTAACTGAAATTTTAATACTAATTTTAAAGCGGCTTGAAACTTAAAAATTGGTCTCACGTAAAAAGCATATAGTTTTAAATATTTAAACTTTGGTACGGGTTTTGCATAATAATAGAGTACCAACTCAAAAATTATAAAAATGGAAAGAATAGCACTAGTTACCTTACTATTTATTGGAGGTTTCGTTTTAAGTTCAAACGCTCAATGCGTTAAAGGTAATTGTTTTACTGGCAGCGGCACATGGAAGTTTTCTAACGGTGATAAGTACGAAGGTCAATGGGTTGACTCCAAAATGCATGGATTTGGTAAATATGAGTTTGCTAATGGAGACAGATACAATGGAGATTTTCATGACAATAAAAGAGACGGTTCAGGAACTTACGTATGGAAAGATAAAGGGATTTATAAAGGTCAGTGGAAAGCGGATAAGAGAGAGGGTTCAGGAACTTTTAAGTGGACAAATAGTGCTACTTATATAGGTTTTTGGCGAGATGATCAAATAATTGACATGGACGTAAATACAGTTACGGATACACAAGAAAGACCTACATTTGGAAATTAAATTGCTCTAAAATAATTTTAAAGGCCACAACATTTTGTTGAGGCCTTTTTTATTTAATTAATAAAACATAAAAAAGGCTAATCATTTTGATTAGCCTTTTAGATACTATTTTAGATATATTTTATCTTTCTGATTTTGCAGTTTTATTAAGGACACTTAACCAGTATATGAAAAGGAGAAACATCACGATTAAGAAAAAGTAGTTGGCAGCCCAACCAATCATTGGCAAAACTTCAAAAGTGCCATAAAAAAGATCTTTTAAAAAATATACAATACCGTTAATACTCATCTTAAACAATTTATACAAATATAATGGTAATAATATTATTATCCGAATTTGAAACTCATATTTAATATCCGATAAGAATATTCCTACTTTTGGTATATGTTGATTGCTCAAACAAGAAGTACAAATCCAATTTCATCTATTTTTTTAATTTCTTTTTTTTTGGTTAATGAATCTGGGCTTGAGCTTTAGAGATGCCTATATTAACTTTCCAACTTGGTCTGATTTACCTTTGGCTGAATTAATTACAGCCCAAATATTTATTTTAGCAACTTCAGTCTTCCTAAATAAAACGCTTCGACAAAATAAATTGGTTGGTGTTGGTGATGCTTTATCTGGTGTGCTTTTTTTAGTGTTTATGATGGGGGTTAATAATGTGCACCAATATTACAGAGAATTCATTAGTTTATTTCTAATTACGTTGGGTAATCATCAATTAATTGGTCTTTATAATGTGAAAAAGAACTATTTAAAAGAATTTGAAATTGGTATTTTGTTTGGATTGTCAGTGGTGATTTCTCCAAATTTATTTTTGGTTATTAGTATGGTTTTTGTTGGTGTTACTATTGTAGTTCCTTTTACTTGGAGAGATTTCATCGTTCCGTTATTGGGCTTTTTTTGGGTTTTAGTTGCAAAATTATCTTTAATTTTTCTTCTGGGTATTTGGGATTTTAATATACTGTATAATATTTATTTTTCTGTACCTGGATTAAAAGGTGATTTCGATTTTAATCATATTTTACTGCTGTTGTTGTGTCTATTTGAGTTTATTCTTTTTTATAGGGTATTTTCAATTTTGTCCAAAAGAAGTATAAGAGAGAGGGTTTTTTATTGGCTATGGCTATGGACGTTCATTTTTTTCTTTTTATCATTATTGCTTTTTCAAGAATCTTTTGATGAATTTATACTGATAGCCTTATTAGGCTTGCCGTGTTCAGTTTTTAGTATTGAATACTTTATTAAAAAAGGAAAATTAAGAGAATATTGGAAAAAAGAGATTCTAGTTTATTTATTTATTATCATTCAATTCTCGTTAAGAATCTACTGAATTGACTTCAGATAAAACAAAATACCTTGGGTCGTCAATATTGTTCTCTATAACTTCTGTTAGAACAGGATTCGCTTTTAATAATATATCCTTACAATCCTTACTTAAATGGGTGAGTTTTATTTTTTTTCCTGCTTTTTGGTACTTAGTAATCAGTACCTCAAGTGCTTCAATTCCTGAGTGATCGGATACTTTTGATTCAATGAAATCAATTTCTATCCTTTCAGGATCATTCTGTACATCAAATTTCTCATTAAACGCTGTTACAGAGCCAAAAAATAAAGGCCCCCATATTTCATATACTTTAGTTCCATCTTCTTTGAATGATTTCCTAGCTCGAATTCTTTTGGCATTTTCCCAAGCAAACATCAAAGCAGAAACAATTATACCGCTAATAACAGCCACCGCTAAGTCTTGAATAACGGTAATTGTAGTCACTAATACAATAACAAAGGCATCGGTTTTAGGGACAGTGACTAAAGTTTTAAAACTTTTCCAAGCGAAAGTTCCTATTACAACCATAAACATTACCCCTATAAGCGCAGCAATTGGGATGATTTCAATTAAATCTGAGAGCCAAAGTATAAAAGATAATAAGCCCAGAGCAGCAATAATTCCTGATGCTCTTCCTCTTCCTCCTGAAGTAACATTTATCATTGATTGGCCAATCATAGCGCAACCCCCCATTCCTCCAAAAAATCCATTAACTATATTGGCCAAACCTTGCCCTAAACTTTCTCTATTTCCAGACCCTTTTGTTTCGGTAATTTCATCTACCAATTGCAAGGTCATTAATGACTCAATTAAACCAACAGCAGCAAGTATGAAGGCATATGGTCCAATAAACCATAATGTTTCCCATGAAAATAATGTGTCAAAATGACCAGTGAACGGAACATTAAAAGTTGGCAAAACTCCTTTTAATGTTGCTTCGGGGTTCTCTGATTGAAGGAAGGAGAGAACTGTTTCAGTTTCAATTCCACCAAAGGCAACGATTGATGTGACGACAACGATTGCAACTAAACCAGCGGGAATTGCCTTGGTTAGTTTTGGCAAAAGCCACATAATAATCATAGTCAGAGCGATTAAAAGCACCATTGGAATCATTTCTGAATAGGGAAGCCAATCACCATCTTTGGTTTTTAACATTCCGAACTGAGCGTAACAAATCACAATTGCTAATCCATTCACAAACCCCATCATTACGGGATGTGGGATTAAGCGAACTAATTTCCCAAGTTTTACTGCTCCAAATATTACTTGAATTACTCCCATGAGAATTAGTGTAGCAAAAAGGTATTGTAAAGCTGGATTTTCCATTCCTGAAGGAGCGTGATCTGGGACTGCTTGAATCAACTTAACCATTACAACAGCCAGTGCCCCTGTGGCCCCTGAAATCATTCCTGGTCTTCCGCCAAAAATTGCAGTGATTAATCCTACCATAAAAGCACCGTAAAGCCCTACTATTGGGTCTATTTTTGCAATAAAAGAAAAAGCAATCGCTTCTGGCACTAAGGCAAGAGCTACGGTAATTCCTGATAAGGCATCGTCTTTTAAATTTCCGCTAGATTTTTTAATCCACTGAACCATATATTTGATTTGAAGCCGGCAAAGTTACGGTTTTAGATTCCGGTATCAAATTTTAGTAATGAATTACCCGGCCCAACCATCCCTATCAAGGCTTCTGAATTGAATTGCTTCAGCAATATGGTTGGTTTCTATATTCTTGAATCCATCTAAGTCAGCAATTGTCCTTGAAACTTTTAATATACGATTGTACGCTCTTGCTGATAAGTCAAGTTTGTTCATTGCGTTTTTGAGTAATAATTTACATTCTTTACTGAGTAAACATGCATTTTCAAGTTGTGAAGAATTCATTTGAGCATTAGAGTGTATTTTTTTGGAGTGCTTATACCTGCTAGTTTGAATTTCTCGAGCTTTGATTACTCGCTCTCGAATTAAAGTGCTTTTTTCACCAGGTTTGGAATTAGAAAGTTCGTCAAATGAAACAGGTGTTACTTCAACATGTAGATCTATTCTATCCAATAAGGGCCCAGAAATTTTATTTAGGTATTTTTGAACGGAACCACCAGGACAAATACATTCTTTATCCGGATGATTATAATATCCACAAGGACACGGATTCATACTTGCAACAAGCATTAAACTCGCTGGATAATTCACTGAAAATTTAGCTCTGGAAATTGAAACATGCCTGTCCTCTAAAGGCTGTCGAAGTACTTCTAAAACAGTTCTTTTAAATTCTGGTAACTCATCTAGAAATAAAACACCGTTATGTGCCATTGAAACTTCTCCAGGTTGGGGATTTGTGCCTCCTCCAATTAGTGCTACATCTGAAATCGTGTGATGAGGGCTTCTAAAAGGCCTTTGTGCTACTAATCCATGTTTGGTCCCTAATTTTCCAGCTACTGAATGTATTTTTGTTGTTTCAAGGGCTTCATGAAGCGTCATTGGCGGCAAAATTGATGAGAACCTTTTAGCAAGCATAGTTTTTCCAGCGCCTGGTGGTCCAATTAATATCAAATTATGCCCACCAGCTGCTGCAATCTCCATGGCTCTTTTGATGTTCTCCTGTCCTTTTACATCTGCAAAATCAAAGTCAGGATTATCTAGGTTTTCTAAAAATTGTTTTCTTGTATTTATGCGTACAGGTTCCATTATTTTTGAATCATTACAAAAATCAATTACTTCAGTAATGGTTTGAAAACCGTAAACTTCTATCTCACTCACGATTGCGGCTTCTTTGGCGTTTTCTAAGGGTAAAATAATGCCTTTAAAACCTAGTTTTTTTGCAAGTACAGCAATTGGAAGAGATCCTTTTATGGGTTGAATTTTACCATCAAGTGACAATTCTCCCATCATTAAAAATTCTTTGAGCTTTTCCTTCTTAATTTGATCGGTTGCTCCTAGTATTCCAATAGCTATTGGTAAATCATACACTGCCCCTTCTTTTTTTAAGTCCGCTGGAGCCATATTTACAACTGTTTTTTTCTTTGGGCTATAAAAATTTGTGTTTTTCAAAGCGGTATCTATTCTGATTTTGGCTTCCTGGACAGCCTTGTCTGGCAAGCCTACTAGATAAAAGTCTTTCCCTTTTGATACAGATACTTCAATTGTAATTAATGTTGCATCAACACCATGAACTGCTCCCCCAAATGTTTTAACCAGCATAAAAATAGATTTATAGTAAATCTATTGTATGGTAAATATTAACGATCTTTTATCAAAGAGTATATCCAATTAATATAGGAGTATTTTTAAAATTGG
Source organism: Flavobacteriales bacterium (assembly GCA_045561495.1). Lineage (GTDB taxonomy): Bacteria > Bacteroidota > Bacteroidia > Flavobacteriales_C. The sequence continues at coordinate 21,230 of JBJKXR010000016.1, forward strand.
TTAATATTGGCAATAATTTGTTAATTTTGAGAACCTAAATTGGTTTTTCCTTTTTGGCAAGCCTTTTGTTAATTAGGAGCTAAACTAAAAATAAAGTGCAATGAAAAAACTAGTGTTTGGATTGATGTTGTCTGTTTTCTCAATAAGTGTTTTTGCTGGAAATGGAGATAGTGAGAATTGTTATGAAGCTTACAATAAAAAATTTGCTGAAAGAGGAGCAAATAATGTGAAGGACGGATGGTATGAAAATGTTGTTATTACATTTCGTCAAGGTAATGAAGCAGATTGTTTTTTAGGTAAAGTTCAAGTTGAAAAAGGAGAGGTAAGCCAAATGTATTTGAAAAATGTTGATGGTACCTATCAGATTTTTACAAAAAAATGGAAGCATGAGGAAAAAGCAACCATTTCAAACGGAATTTCAAAGTCTAGATCAACAATTGATGGTGAAGTTGTAAATGTAATATTTACATCATCAATTAAACCACCTAAAAAGAAAATTGCTGCTGCTCCAAGTCCTGATGATTTGTAAGCATAAAAGGTTAAAAACTAAAAAAGGGTCTTGTTTCACAAGGCCCTTTTTTAGTCTATAAAAATTTTTTCTATTTCATTGTATTCATCAATTCTGCGATCTCTTAAGAAAGGCCAATTCCTTCGAACTGTTTCAGATTGGCTCATTATAATTTTTGTTACTGCGGATTCTTCTTGTTCGCTAGCTTGGTAAATAATTTCTCCCTGTGGCCCGCAAATAAAACTATTTCCCCAAAAATGAATTTTACCTGTAGAGTTTTTTGCGCATTCAACTCCTGATCGATTCACGCATATTAATGGAATTCCATTTGCTATCGCGTGTGATTTTTGAATTGTTTTCCATGAGTTAAGTTGTTTTTCTCGCTCTTCTAAACTGTCATTTTCATCAAATCCTATTGCTGTGGGATAAATTAAAACTTCAGCACCTTTTAATGCCATTATACGAGCGGCTTCAGGGTACCATTGATCCCAACAAATAAGAATTCCTAATGTACCTATTGATGTTTTGATAGGCTTAAACCCAAGATCTCCTGGTGTGAAATAAAACTTTTCATAATAGCCAGGATCATCGGGTATATGCATTTTTCGATACATTCCAGCTGTAGAACCATCCTTATCAAAAACTACGGCAGTATTGTGGTATAATCCAGTAGTTCGTTTTTCAAATAATGAGGAGACAATAACAATATTGTTCTCTTTTGCTAATTGGGCATAAAACTGTGTTGCTTGACCTGGTAAATTTTGTGCTAAATTAAATTGTTGAATATCTTCTGTTTGGCAAAAGTAAAGGGAGTCATGAAGTTCTTGAAGAACGACTAAATCGATATTTTTATCTGCCAATTCTTTTATTTTCGCTTCTATTTTTAATTGGTTCTCGTGCCTATTATTCTGACACGTCATTTGAATTGTACCAACGTTTAATTCATTTTTCATTCAAACAAAGATAAGTTTAAAACATTTTTGGATATTTGCATGGTTACACAATGAAGTGAGCCGTTTTGTTTAATGATTTCTCTGCAGTTTATTCCAACTACTGTTCTGGTTTGAAATATCTTTTGTAAAGTTGAAATTGCAGGAAAATCATTTTTGTCCCCATAAATTGGGACTAATACTTTGCGATTCGTTATTAAAAAATTCACATAAGAAGCAGGTAATTGCTTGCTCTTATTAAATATAGGCTCTGGTAATTCGAGTGGAATTAATTCATATTGATTTTCAGATGCAATATTTTCTAATTCTTTTTCCATTGATGTTAACTCCTTTGAATCATTTATGGAATAGACTATTGTTTTTTCATCACAATAACGCGCTAAAGTATCAATATGAGAATTCGTATCGTCACCTGGAATAGACCCGCTGCTTAACCAAATAATCTTTTTTATTCCAAGTGATTCAGATAAAGTTTTTTCAATTTCTTCTTGAGTGAAATTCGGATTTCTATTACGATTTAGCAAGCATTTTGAAGTGGTTAAAATTGTTCCTTTTCCATTGGAGTCTATAGATCCGCCTTCAAGAACGAAACGATTGTGTTTACATTCAACTGTGGAAAAAACATTTTGTTTTTGAAGATGAAGGTTAATGGAGTTGTCTTTTTTATGACCATACTTTCCTCCCCACCCATTAAATTTAAAATTAACTAGGGAAAATTTTTTTCCTGTTTTAATGGATAAACCTATATAATCTCTGGTCCATGTGTCGTTATAATCAGCAATAATTATTTTTGTATTTTTTAAAGTTTCTTCAGAGAAATTTTTTTTTAAGGTAGCATCTCTCGAGAGTATAATTACCAACTCATGGTCGGCAATTTGTTCAACAATTTCTATGTATGTGTTTCTAACTTCCTTTAAGTTTTCCTTCCAGTCTGTAATCTCGTTTGGCCAGGCGATAATGACAGCACCCTGTTCTTCCCATTCCGCAAGTAAAACTTTATTCATAAGAGTAAAATTAGGATTAAAAAAAGTTAAATGACTTCGGTTTTGGTGTTAAATGCATATTTTTAGAATGATGAGCTCTGTTAAACAAAAAATTTATCGAGATGATTCAAGACGAATATTAGGAGGGGTATGCTCAGGCCTCAGCTTTTACCTGTCAATAGACAAGGTTTTTCTAAGGTTAGCTTTCTTTTTTTGTATTTTCTTTTTTGGAATCACCATTCCGTTATACATTATTCTTTGGGCAATTATACCCAAAGCAAGAACCAGCATAGAACGAGCAGAAATGACTGGAGAACAGCTTGGTCATGAGGTGGGAAAAGGAAAAGAAAATATAAAAAAATCATACTCTAGGAAGAGCGCTACTGTTTCAGAGATTAATTCTTTGGATTTAAGTAGGGTGAACAAACTAAGCATGCTCTTACTTTTGTTTTTTTGTTCCCTTAGTCTTTTTGTAATTCTTTCATTTTCATTTTCATTTCCATTTGTAATTGACGTTTTTAGGGATGTTGATTTATTGGTTCGGTTAAAATATTCCCTTACAGGAATTTTGGTCGGAGAAAAGGCGTTTTCACTAGATTCAATTTCTATCTTAGGTACGCACTGTATTCCTTTTGTTGCAGGTTTAGTTTTTGCGTTAAAACAACTTAAAAAGATTGAAATTCAAATAGCTATTTTCAAATATTTAGGTATAGCTTGGTTGTTTTGTTTAGTGTTGAATTATTTACTTTGAGTAATATACCTTAGATAAATCAATGTATTGAATTTGATTGAGCGGTAAACCTTTAATTTCACTATTTACCAATCGGTTACTTTCCTCATACCATAATACAGCTATTGGGCACTCTTCCATTAATAATCTTTCTGCGGCTGCATAGCTTTTGTTAGCATTCTCTTCATCAATTGACCTTCTTGCTCGGTCAAGGGTTCTGTCAAAGTCTTTGTTCACAAATCTGGTTGTGTTTGGAAATGAAGGTGTACTCAAAGATTTTGGAACAGTTTTTCCATAGAAAATGTTTAAAAATCCTTCAGGACTTGAAAAGTTCGCGATAGATTTAGAAATATACATATCCCCTTTAGCATATCTAGCTTTTTCAATTTTATATCGCTCAGGAACAATATTTATTTCAATAATAATTCCAAGTTCTTTTTCTAATTGAAATCTAATCTCGTCCGCCACCCCTAATGATTTATAATCTTCTTCACTAATATCTAGTTGTAGAGCTCGTATTGAATCAATACCACAATTCTGTACAAGTTTTTTCGCAGTGTCTGAATTATAGGAGTAGCCGTTGACTCCATTTTTTCTATAATTTGGTATATATGGATGAGTAATTCCTGAATCACCTATTTTGCCTCTAGTTTCTCCAAAAACTTTATCCGTAATTTCTTGTTTATTTAAGGCGAAGCTTATGGCTTGTCTAATTTTTTTGTTCTTTAGAATATCACTATTTAAATTGAATTCAATATAATTAGTACATAAAAACGGCGCACTTTGCATCATAATTTCACTGTCAAATTTATCTTTATGATCTCTAAAAACTCTTTTTACAGCTCGAAAAGGAAGATTAAGTACTGCACTTGATTTTTTCTCGATAACATTTTTTATTTGATGCTTGATACCAATTTCAAAATCAATATAAATACTATCTAAGTATGGCAATTGAATACCATCTATATCTTTTTGATAATAATTTTTATTTCTAATTAATATCTGTTGGTCATTGTAAGAGTCAAATTTTAAAGGAATAAATGGTCCTGTTCCAACATAGTTTTCAATTCCATATTTTTGCACGGCTTCCTTTGCAATAATAGAAAAATTAATTCCAGCTAATCTTTTTAAGAAAAGTCCATTAGGGCGATGAAGCTCAATTTCAATTGTATTGCTGTTTATAGCTCTTATTCCAGATATTTCATTTGAAGAACCGTTAAAGTAATCTTCAACCCCTTTAACTACTCCTTTAAAAGTGTTGTGATAACCGCCATTAATAATTTGTTTGGTGCAAATATTTTTAAACGTGTAGATGACATCATTAACAGTTACTTTTCGGCCAATGCCATTTTCAAAGCATTTGTTGTTGTGGAAAAATATGTTGTCTTTTAGTTTGAATGTGTACACAAAAGTTTTTGGATTAAATTCAAATGATTGAGCAAGACAGGGTTCAACCTCAAGGTTTTTTGAGTTTAGTTTGACCAGGCCTTCAAATATTTGATGGGCAACAAGAGATGTACTTTCATCACTAATTAAAGAAGGGTGTAAATGGTGAATTCTATTTTTAGAACAGAAATTGAAATTGCCTCCAATTCTTTTATTTTTAGAGTTTTCAGAACAAGAAACAGACGAAACACTTATTAAGAAAGGAATAATCCAAAAAAATACCTTTTTAACTGTGTTGTTTAAAACCCTCATTTTTTTAAATACCCAGCTACAAATTAAAGTTTTAATCGTGTAAAAAACAAAAAGGTTTTTTGTTTTGGCATTTTTTTTGATTTCAATGGGTATTTTTAATGCGGTTATATTTTTGATATTTTTCTCATTTGTATTATTATTGTACTTTTTGCGGGAAAATTAAAATAAAACTCAGGCAAGAATAATTAGGTATGAAGAAGATTATAGGAATACTTTCACTTGTTTTAATGCTTATAACAGGGGTTTCGGCAAATCAAGAGATGGTTCTTGAAGGGACTTATCAAGGTGAAAACTTGTACGTTCAAAATCCATTTGCGAGTTCAGGAGTTGGTTTTTGTGTAACTAACGTTTTAATTAATGGACAACAATCCATTGATGAGATTAATTCTAGTGCATTTGAAATTGACTTTTCAAGTTACCAGCTTACTAAGGGCGAACCTGTAAAAGTTAAAATCGAATATAAAGACGATTGTACTCCTAGAGTTTTGAATCCAGACGTTTTAAAACCATCCAGTACGTACGTAATATCAAGTATGAATATTACACCCAGTGGGTTGTTTACTTTTTCAACTACTAATGAATCTGGCCAACTTCCTTTTGTTATTGAGCAAAAGAGATGGAACAAGTGGATGAAAGTAGCTACTGTTAATGGTAAAGGATTGGTAGGTAAAAATGATTATTCGATTCAACTAAAGCCACACTCGGGAAGGAATATTTATAGAATTAAGCAAGTCGACTATACTCGAAAACCAAGAATTTCTCAGGAGAAAAAGTTGATTAGATCCTCTGTTAAAGAAGTATTTATTGCGAATGAAAACTTGTTGAGAATTGAAGGTGTAGTTAATTTTGCTGATGAATCAGGAAAGGAGGTCTCTACGCTTTATGAGGTGTATAACACAACAGGAGTAATTGTAAGAAAAGGATTTGGAGCAAAAGTAAATTTGTCAGATTTAAAGAAAGGAGATTATTTTGTGATGTATGACAATAAAATGGGTCAGATTAAGAAGATATAAATTAGTATCCCGAACAAAAAATTAGAAGGCGCTTTTTAAGACGCCTTTTTTTGTTTAATAGGCACGATTTTATCTATAGTTTTGAAGTATAAAGAATATTGTTTTTTAATATCTTAAGTTATGTTTACAGGAATAATTGAGGGTTTAGGGGAATTAAAAAAAACAGAAAAACAGGGTGATAATGTTCATTTTACCTTTTCATGCCCATTCACAAGGGAGTTGAAGATAGATCAAAGTGTAGCGCATAATGGAATTTGTTTGACTGTTATAGATATTAATGGGGACAATTATACCGTTACAGCAATTGATGAAACACTACAAAAAACAAATATTGGTGAAATCAGTATTGGTGAAAAAGTAAATTTAGAGCGTTGCATGAAGGTTGGTGATCGGCTAGATGGTCATATTGTCCAAGGTCATGTTGATCAAGTTGGTGTTGTTAATAAAATTGAAGAGGAAGATGGTAGTTGGAAGTTTTACATCAATTATGACCCATCACATTCTAATATAACCGTAAATAAGGGTAGTATAACAATTAATGGAACGAGTCTTACTGTTGTTGATTCAGGAAAAGATTTTTTCTCTGTTTGTATTATTCCATATACATACAATCATACTAATTTCAAACATTTAGATCAGGGTTCTGTTGTCAATTTGGAATTTGATATTGTGGGGAAATATATTGCAAAATTATATGAGATGAATTAGTTTAAAAATATTCATAAGGAATACAATCCCTGTTCTAAGATTCGAAAAAAACATACTTATTAGTAATACTTTGCACTTATTGTAGTAACTTTAACCCCTAATTTTATTATTATGAATAATCCTAAGGCTAAAGAATTACTTAAGAAGGTTGTGGTTGATGTTGAAGCTGAAGCTTCGGTTGAATCAATTGCAGAACAGTTGTTAGAAATTAGAAAGATAGCTTTTCAGCTTGATGACCCATTGGTTGTAAAAACACTTAGAATTATCAAAGAGAAGATAGAAGAAGATGAATCATTAGATTTTGACGTTGAACTAGAGATTCCTGAGGAGGATTTAGAAGAATATGAAGAGCCCGAAAATCATTTATCATATTTATTGAATTTAATTATTGATTCAGACAATAAATACAACCGAGAAGAGATAAAATGGTATAGAACTGCCATTTGGGAGGAAATATACTAAAGAATACAAACAGAGATTAAAAAGCCTCAATTATGAGGCTTTTTTTATGTTTTTTTGTGGATATGGCTCTTGTTTTTAAAGATTACATGCTACTGATTTAAATGATTATGATTTATCTTGTTAACTGATATTAAATTCGAAAAAAAATATAAAGTATCAGCTAATTTGTTGGTCGATTTTGTATGTTTAATAATTTTGGAACAAGTTAAATTTAAATTTTAAAATATGGCATTTGAATTACCACAGTTACCATACGCTACGGATGCGTTGGAACCCCACATTGACACAAAAACAATGGAGATTCATCATGGGAAACACCATGCAGGATATACAAACAATTTAAATAACGCGATTGCTGGTACTGAATTGGAAGGCCATTCAATTGAAGATATTTTAGCAAATATTGGGTCCCAAGGTGCTGGCGTGCGGAATAATGGCGGTGGTTTTTACAATCACTCTTTATTCTGGGAAGTAATGGCCCCTAATGCTGGTGGTAACCCTTCTGGAGATTTAGCCAATGCAATTGATGATGCATTTGGATCATTTGAAGCGTTTAAGGATGCATTTTCAAAAGCAGCAGCTACAAGGTTTGGTTCTGGTTGGGCTTGGTTGATTGTTGTTGATGGAAAACTTCAAGTAACTTCTACGCCGAATCAAGATAATCCATTAATGGATATTGCAGAAGTAAAAGGAACACCTATTTTAGGTTTAGACGTGTGGGAGCATGCTTATTATTTGAACTATCAAAATAGAAGGCCAGATTACATTAATGCATTTTTTAATGTTGTTAATTGGAATAAGGTTGCAGCATTGTATGCTGAAGCATAATTAGCTTAAACGTATAAAATTTTAAAAGGGCAAAATTTAGAATTTTGCCCTTTTATTTTAATAGCTTGTGAACGATATTTTTAAACTTGGTGGTGAATTTGAATCGCCTCCTAAGATTTTCACTTGTTCTGGATTACTTCCAGGAAAAGGATGTGAAATTTCAAAGTCTAATTGATTGATAGTTCCATTTTCTAGCGCTGTGTTTATTTCTGCATTAGAAATTTCAAATCGATAAGAATTTTCTTCTGAATTTAAGGTTGCAGTTTTATATGTTCTTATTCCAATAGAACTTGTATACGTTAAGACTAATTGTTCAGGCAACGTAAAGGTCGAGTTGTCAATTACGTATGTTGTAAATTCAAAATTGGTAATTAAATAATTCATGGAATCATTATCAAACCATTGTTGAAGGGTTGGAAATTCAATTTTCCCATAAGCTCCAGATAATCCTTGAACATAAAAGGCTTCTTGACCTAAAGTAGAGTCTGCAAAAAGAGTATTTACCTCAGCGTTAGTAAAATCATGAGTAAACCGCGCAAAAATATTTTGCTCGTCTTCAACGGTATACATAAGGTCCGTATCGTATTCATCATCCATCCCGTTTGTGGTTGAAAAAGAAAGGTGTAGAGAAATCCCAGTTTTATTTAATTCATAAATGGCACCTTCATCTAAGGATGGGTCTGTCGATGGAGAAATATAGATACCTCCAAAAAATGTTTTAAATGCGTCATTAGATTCATAATCAGAATTCAAGTCCGATAATAAATGGCTTGCAGCAGAACTGTCCAAATTAAATTCATAAACCCCAGAATCTTCAATATTTAGAACAAAAGAGCCTAATTTTTCTCCAACGTTAAGAGAGTCAAAATTATAATAGGTTGAATCCTCATTAACAGCTTCATTAATTTTAAATACTTCAAATTCTTGATTGATATTTTTTCCATACACATCGGTTATATGAAGTTGTATATAAAATGAATCTATTTGAAAATCAGAACTTGGAAAAACTCTATCTAAAGAGTCAGGAATAAGGCTTGTAAACAAGCTGCTTTTTGCGATTCCTAATTCATTTGAGTTAATACTACCTAGCATGATAGAACTTCTTCCAGAAGTAATTACAGAGTCTTCAATATTTGAATACGTTGTTACATAAAAGGAATCAACAATTTCTGCTGAAATTTCATTAGGGTTATCTAAAATATTAGCCCCTATATTTGCTTCATCTTTTTTACAAGAAAAAAGGGCTATGAGTGAACATAGCCCAATTATTACTAGCTTAAATTTTTTCATAAGTTATTATTATTCAGATTCATTATCTGACAACACAGAATCGTAGAAATTATTGTATTCCTCAACGTAAGATTCTTCATTTTGAAATTCAAGTACAGGCTTATCCATATCTTTAATTTCTTTTTCTAATTCTGAATCTATGCCTTCACTTCCTATAATAACTCCATCTGACCATTTAGCTGCATATTTATATACCTCAGTTGCAGAAGGGTTAGAAAGTTCAGAAACATCAGCAATATCAACTCCATCTAGGATGGCCTTGTTGCCAAAGTTTTTATTTAAGGCTTTTTCAAAACCTGTATTGTAAATTGAAAAAATAACTTTAGAGTTTGCAAAAATAGGATCTTCATTGAAGACTTTTTTAATATACAGAGGAACAAATGCGTTCATCCAACCATGACAGTGAATTATATCAGGCGCCCATCCTAACTTTTTAACAGTTTCTAATACTCCTCTACAATAGAATATTGCTCTTTCATCGTTATCTTCAAAAAAGTTTCCTGCTTTATCTTTTAACCCAAATTTTCTTTGAAAGTACTCCTCGTTATCAATGAAATAAACTTGCATTCTTGCAGCTTGAATAGAGGCAACTTTTATGATTAATGGATGGTCATTATCATCTATGATAAGATTCATTCCGCTTAATCGAATTACTTCATGAAGCTGATTTCGTCTTTCATTTATACACCCAAAACGAGGCATGAAAGTTCTAATTTCCTTTCCTTTTTGTTGAATTCCTTGAGGAAGGTTTCTTCCTATTTTGGCGATTTCAGACTCCTCGATGTATGGCAACATCTCTTGATTTATAAATAAAACTCTCTTCTTCATTAGGCTTTTGTTATTTCCGTTAAATAAAACAAGTAGGTATTACTGGAAATAGGGGGGCAAAAGTACGCAAAATATACTGTAATTTCAATTATTCGTCTTAATTAATTAGGGTTTTATAGAATGTCAAATCGTATTCTTTAGTAAGTTTGTTGCCAAATTATGAAAGTATTAAGAACGCTAAAGGAATTGCACCAGTTTGTAGCCGAAAAAAAACAAACAGGAAAACAAATCGGTTTTGTTCCGACAATGGGGTTTTTGCATGCTGGCCATGTTTCACTAATACATTTATCCAATAAACAAGCAGATGTTACTATTGCTAGTATTTACGTGAATCCATCGCAGTTTAATGATTCAAATGATTTTGAAAAATATCCAAAAGATGAAATAAAGGATTTAAAATTATTGAAGGCAAATTTTTGTGACGCTGTATTTATTCCTACTCAAGCTGAAATTGAATCGATACAAAAAGTATTTGTTGATTTAGGACAACTCGATAAAGTTATGGAGGGTAAGTATCGGCCAAACCATTTTCAAGGGGTTGTTGAGGTTGTTTACCGTTTGTTTTCTGTTGTTATGCCGGATAAGGCTTTTTTTGGAGAAAAGGATTTTCAACAATTACAAGTGATTAACAAAATGGTTGAAAAACTTAAACTTCCTGTTGAGATTATAGGTGCTCCAATTTTAAGAGAGGAAAATGGGCTTGCTATGAGTAGCAGGAATTCAAGATTAAGTCCAGAAGCTAGAGGTAATGCTGGTTTTATCTTTAGGGTATTGAACTGTTTTAACAAGTTTGATAGACGTATTTTGGAAAATCAACTTTTCGAATCAGGATTTGAATTGGAGTATTTGGAGGTGCATGAATTTGGAAATCAAAAGCGATTATTTATTGCAGGAATGTATAATGGGGTTCGATTGATTGATAATGTTGAATTCAATTAGGTTTATAACCTTCATCATTTAATAAATTAGAACTCTCTGCTGCCTCAACCGCTAGTTGATCGCATATTTCATTATATTTATTGCCGGCATGCCCTTTTACCCATTTGAATTTCACGTTGTGATTGCGGTAAATACTTAAGAACCTCTTCCATAAATCAGTGTTCTTTTTACCTTTAAATTCTTTTTTTTCCCATCCAAATACCCACTCTTTTTCTACAGAATCTACTACATATTTGGAATCGGAATAGATGATTACATTGCATTTTTGATTTAATGCTTCCAATCCAATAATTACGGCCAGTAATTCCATTCGATTGTTGGTTGTTAATATATATCCTTGAGAGAGTCTTTTTTCGTGATTTCCAGAAATTAATACAGCTCCATATCCTCCTTTTCCAGGGTTTCCTTTCGCTGATCCGTCTGTATATATAATAACTTCTTTCATTTTATTAGATATTCTTGTATTGTCCTAGCAAAATTTTCATGCTCAATTTTTAACACTATTTCCGCTATTTCTTCTGGTGAATTACAAGATTCAATATTAACAGATTTTTGAAAAATAATCTTTCCTTTATCATATTCTTCATCAATAGTATGTATAGTTATTCCGGACTCTTTCTCCTTTGCATTAAATACTGCTTTATGTACATTCATTCCATACATACCTCTTCCTCCGTATTTAGGGAGTAGTGCTGGATGTATATTAATTATTTTTTGAGGGAAATATTTTAAAAGATGTTCCGGTATAAGCCACAGAAATCCGGCGAGAATTACTAAGTCAATTCCTTTTTTTAGTAATTGAGTAGAAATTTTTTCATTCTCGTAAAAATCATTTTTAGAAATTTTTATTATTTCGCAATTCCAGTTTTTTGCTTTTTGAATTATTCCTGCGTTAGGATTGTTTGTAACAACACAATCGATTTTAGCAAAAGGATGTTTTTGTAGATATTCATGAATCTTTAGTGCATTTGACCCACTTCCTGAAGCAAAAATGGCAAGTTTTTTCATTGATTTTTTTCTTTAAAATCTTGCCTTAAAGGTAAAGTTTATAATCTGTTTTGTTCATTTAAGAGATAAGTTATTATCAAATTGTTAATAACACGAGTTGAATATTATTTGAATAATTATCAAGAAATGTTTTTCTTTGTGCGCTATAACTTTAAAATTTTTAAAAAATGTCTGATATCGAATCAAGAGTAAAAGCAATTATCGTTGATAAGTTAGGAGTGGATGAAAGTGAGGTAGCTCCAGAAGCTAGCTTTACAAACGATCTAGGAGCTGACTCATTAGACACGGTTGAGTTAATTATGGAATTTGAAAAAGAATTCAATATTGCTATTCCTGATGATCAAGCTGAAAAAATCGGTACTGTAAAGGAAGCGATTGGCTACATCGAAGAAAACGCAAAGTAACAAACCATTTTTAACTTATTTATGGAGTTAAAGAGAGTTGTTGTAACTGGTCTTGGTGCACTTACTCCTATAGGGAATACACTTCCTGATTATTGGGGAGCCCTAAAAAGTGGAGTGAGTGGTGCTGCGAAAATTACTTACTTCGATCCAAAGCATCATAAAACGCAGTTTGCTTGTGAACTAAAAGGTTTTGATGTGAATGAATTTATTCACAGAAAGGAAGCAAGGAGAATGGATAAGTTTAGTCAGTACGCAATGGTCGTTACTGAGGAAGCTGTTAATGATGCAGGATTAATTGAAGGGAGTTTTAACCCAGATAGGGTAGGAGTTATTTGGGGGTCTGGTATTGGAGGTCTTGAAACATTTCAAGATGAGGCTCAAGTTTTGTTAAAAGCAAGAGAATCTGATACAGGTCCTAAATTTAACCCGTTTTTTATACCAAAAATGATTGCAGATATTGCTCCAGGTAATATTTCTATCAAGTATGGTTTTAGGGGTCCTAATTATACTACGGTTTCTGCATGTGCTTCATCGAGCCATGCACTAATTGATGCGTTTACATATCTGCGTCTAGGTAAAGCTGACGTTATTGTTACCGGTGGATCTGAGGCGGCTGTTAATGAAACAGGAATTGGTGGATTTAATGCTTGTCATGCTTTGTCTACGAACAATGAAAAAGCAGAAACTGCTTCACGTCCATTTGATGCGACCAGAGATGGGTTTGTATTAGGTGAGGGTGCGGGTGCTATTATTCTAGAAGAATATGAGCATGCTAAAGCTCGTGGAGCTACTATTTATGCTGAGATTGTTGGAGGTGGTATGTCTGCAGATGCTCATCATATGACTGCGCCTCATCCAGAAGGATTGGGTGCAAGAAATGTGATGAAGTATGCTCTAGATGATGCTGATTTAACAATTGATTCAGTTGATTATATTAATGTCCATGGTACTTCAACACCGTTAGGTGATGTTGCTGAATTAACTGCAATTCAAAAGGTGTTTGGTGAAAAAGCATATGATTTAAACATTAGTTCAACTAAATCAATGACTGGGCATTTACTTGGTGCAGCTGGAGCAATAGAAACTATTGCAACCATTAAAGCTGTTCAAGAAGATTTTATTCCGCCTACAATAAATCATTCAACACCTGACGAAAATATTGATCAAAAGTTGAATTTGACTCTAAACAAAGGTCAGGCAAGAGAAGTTAATGTTGCCATGACAAATACGTTTGGATTTGGGGGTCATAATGCTTCTATTGTTATCAAGAAATACAAAGAATAGTTTTGAGTGTTAAATCAATTTTTAGGTTTGTATTTTTGAGAAGAAATAAGCTTGAAAAAAATATTAAAAACATCGTTGGTTTTTACCCCAACGATGTTTTTTTGTTTGAAAAAGCATTAATTCATAAGTCAGCTGTATATGACCATTCATCTTCATATACAGAAAGTAATGAGCGTCTTGAATTTTTAGGAGATGCGATTTTAGGTGCTGTTGTTGCTGAATACCTTTTTAAAAAGTATCCTCTTAAAGATGAGGGGTTCCTTACAAAAATGAGGTCTAAAATAGTTAGTCGGCACTCTCTTAACGAACTTGCAAAAAAAATAGGATTGGATAAAATTGTCATTGCGAGATTGGATAAAAAGAGTAAGACGGATTCTATTTATGGTAATGCTTTTGAAGCTCTAATTGGCGCGATATATTTAGACAAAGGAAACAAAGCGTGTAAAAAGTTTGTTCTCAAAAGAATTATTTATCCATATATTTCTCTGGAGAAATTAGAGAGTGAAGAAACAAACTTTAAGTCTCGTATAATTGAATGGGCTCAAAAAGAAAAACGAGAGTTGACCTTTGAAATTGTTAGTGAATCTGGTGAGGGAAGAAATAAATTTTTTGAGGCTTGTGTAAAATTAGATGGCGAAGAAATTGCAAGAGGTAAGGAAAAGTCTAAGAAAAAGGCTGAACAAATAGCTGCAAATCAGTTTTGTCAAAAATTTAAATTATTGGATGAGTAAACTTTTTTTAGACCTGGAGTTTGATTTTGATTTTTCTTTATTCGGTGTTTCAAGTCATGTTGCGAATTACCGGATTGCATGGGGAATGAATCAGTTGTTTGAAATTGATTTAGAGCGAGTAGATGATGTGGATTTGTCATTCGATTCAAATAAAAAGGGGAGTTTGAGTTTATACAGGTTTGATGATGAGGAGAGTTATACAACTTTTCATCTTCTGTCGAATAGGTGTGATACAGGTTATTTAATCCCTGAGCTTAAACAAATAGATTATTTTATTCAATATTGGGGACCTATGTCTGATAAGGAGTTGTCCTCTTTTAAAGAGGAGCTTAGGGGGATTCCATCTGTGTTGGCCTCAATACAGGTTGATCCAATGGAGCTTAAAAGCAGAAACAATTTACTTTTTTAATTCTTTTTATAAGTTGTTTAACAACCTTTTTTTTAGATGAAATTCAATTTGAAACCCTTGAATTGTGCAGTGTTATATAAAACGAAATATGTATCTTTGTTGCTCGTTTTTATTTAGAAACTAAACCAATACTACATGGAATTAAAGAGAACAAAAATTGTAGCGACTTTAGGACCTGCATCGTCATCTGTTGAGGTAATTAAAGAGATGTATGATAAAGGGCTAAACGTCTGTCGTTTAAACTTTTCCCATGGAGATCATGGTGTTCACGAAGAAAATATTAAACGAGTTCAGCAAGTCAATAATTAAATTAATTACAATATCGCGATCCTAGCAGATTTACAAGGACCAAAA
>JBJKXR010000017.1:0-35490 GCA_045561495.1 Flavobacteriales bacterium
GCTGCTGTACCTGAAGCATCATCATCCGCACCATTAAAAATCTTTCCATCATGTTTTCCAATATGGTCATAATGAGCAGTCACAATAACAAGCTCGTCCTTTTTATCGCTGCCCTCAATATATCCTAAAACATTTTCAGAAGAAATTTTATCATTAACAATGTTTGATTGAACACTAATTTTTAAGGACAAATCTGTACTTAAAGGAATCCCTTTTTTAGCTATTTTGCTCTTTGTCCGTTTAAAACCGGTAACTAACCCTCCTGCCTTAAATAAGCTATCCGCCTTTTCTTCGGAGATAAAAAGTAATGGGATTTTTGTAAGAAAAGTATCGGTAGCTAACATCATTCTTGAAGAAGTAAACGCATGTGCATAAGATTTCTTAAACAAATCAATTTTAGAGTTCACCATAATAATTGCCTTAGCCTTTTTATCAACTAAATTTTTAATCTTTCTGTCTCTATCACTCCATATTGCAATAGTTTCAGAATCACTATGTGCATATTTCCCCTTTTTAAATCTAGGGGATCCCTCTAGCATAAAAACAACTTTGTTTGCAACATCCACATTTTCCAATTCATTGTATTTTTCAGATTCTATCCCATATCCTACAAATACTGATTGAGAATTTTGAAAATTAGAATCTGGAAAATCCGAATTGTGTAAAAAATCATTAAAATAAGTTAACGCATCTCCATTTACTGTAAGTGATATATTTTTAGGTGATGAAACTCGTAAATTGAAACGTTGAAAATACTCTCCTTTTATTGGAGGCAAGCCATAACTTAAAAAATTTTGCATTAAATAAGCTCCCGCTAATTTCTGACCTTTTTTTCCAGCCTCTCTTCCCTCCAATTCATCACTCGCTAAATACTCTAAATGCTTTCTTGCCGTTTGAGGATTGATTAAATTAACATACTTATCCGCCTGAGATAATACATTAAACGATAAAAAAACAAAAAAAGAAATTATAAAAAAGCGCATGAAATTAATTTGGAATATGATCCTGTAGAATACTTTGTACGAATTTATAATAACTATTGTTTGCATAAAAATTTAGTAACTTAATTTTTAATGAAAAAAAGAACCTTACATATTATCATTATTAGCGGTATTTTTTCCATTTTATTGTTGTTTATAGTCCAATTTGTTTGGGCTAAAAACATAATAAATCTTGAAAGTAAACAGTTTAATCACAAAGTAAAAATTGGATTACTCAATGCCGGTTACAAACTTAAACTCATACATCATTCCAAAATTGACAAAATACACCTAGTAAAGCAGCTTACTGATAATTCATACGTTGTTGAGGTACAGGATATTGTTAATCCAACAACTATTGATTCACTTCTCCAAATTGAATTTACGGCTCAAGAACTATATTCTCCATATAAAATTGCCATTTACGATTGCTTTACTGATAGCGTTATTTATGCCCATTCAGGATCCGAAAATGAAAATTATGTAGCTGCAAAAGACTATGGTGTGGACTGGAACATTAACAGTTATAATTTTGGTGTTATTTTTCCAAAAATAAATCCTTTAAAGCAACATTTAAATATCGGTATAGCATCTGGAATTGTGATTTTTGGAATTATTGGTTTCTTTATTTACGTCATTATAATGTTTATGCGTCAAAAAAAATTGGATGAGATGAAAACTGACTTCATCAATAATATGACACATGAATTAAAAACACCCATATCAACAATATCACTTTCAAGCAACGTCATTATGAATAAAGATATAATCAGTCAACCTGAAAGATTATACCATTATGCTGAAATAATTAATCATGAAAATGAGCGCTTAAAAAGCCAAGTTGAAAGAGTCCTTCAACTAGCGTTATTTGAGCAAAAAGATTTCGGTTTAAACTTCCAGTCTATTTCAGTGGGTAGAATTATAGAAAAAGCAATGGAACCATTTAAACTATTGCTTCAAGAAAAAAATGGAAAGTATTCAATTGGAGGCGACGACTTGTTTATTGAAGCAGATGAACATCACTTTTACCACGCTATTTCCAATTTAATAGATAACGCAATCAAATACTGTAAAGAGGAAAATCCTTCCATTGAAATTACTACAACTAATTTGGGAAAAACCATTTCTATTAAGGTGAAAGACAATGGTATTGGAATGGAAAAAGAAGAAATGAAACATATTTTTAAAAAATTCTATAGAGCACCAACTGGGAATGTTCACAATGTGAAAGGATTCGGAATTGGATTAAGTTATGTTGAACAAATTGTAAAAATGCACAATGGATCCATTAAAGTCAACAGTTGGAAAAACAAAGGCACAACTTTTGATATAACATTACCTAAAAAACAAGCATAAGGATGATTAAAGCAAATATTTTACTCGTTGAGGATGACGAAAACTTGGGATTTGTCACTCAAGACAATCTAAAACTTGAGGGCTATAAAGTAACTTGGGCTAAAGATGGAGTAGCAGGTTTTGAAGCTTTTTGCAAAGAAAAATTTGATCTTTGTATTCTTGATGTAATGCTGCCTAAAAAAGATGGTTTTCGGTTAGGACAAGAAATCAAAACGTTAAGAGAAAATATGCCTATGATTTTTCTCACTGCTAAATCATTAGACCCTGATAAAGTACAAGGATTTAAAATTGGAGCTGACGATTATATAACAAAACCCTTTAATATGGAGCTTCTTGGTTTAAGAATACAGGCCTTACTCAAGCGACATTTTTCAGCTCAAGCTAACACAAATGATAAAAAAGATGTGTTTACAATAGGGAACTACTCCTTTGACTACAAAAACCAAGAACTAACTATTGAAAATTATAATAAACATTTAACAAAAAAAGAAGCCGAAATATTACGACTGCTGTGTTTAAATAAAAATCAATTGTTAACACGAGAGTTAGCATTAAAAGTAATTTGGGGAGAAAACGATTACTTTAAAGGAAGGAGCATGGATGTTTTCATCACCAAACTCCGAAAATACCTAAACTCAGATGACCGAATTGAAATAATTAATGTCCATGGAACCGGTTTTAAACTAAAGGTATCCGAATAAATTAATGAGCCTCTAACCAAGTTAAACCAAAAGCTCCTTCAACTTCTAATGGTACAGAAGTTTTAACTGCATTTTTCATTTGTTCCAGAGCAATTTGCTCAATCTGATTTTTTTCAGAAGGAACTACATCAAAAACCAATTCATCATGAACCTGAAGAATCATTTTTGACTTTAATTGACTCGAAACCATTTCTTGATGAATATTTATCATAGCAACCTTTATAATATCTGCTGCCGAACCTTGAATTGGGGCATTAATTGCATTTCGCTCTGCATAACCTCTAACAACAGCATTTTTAGAATTAATATCTTTTAATAATCGCTTTCTTTTGAAAATGGTTTCAACATAACCTTTTTCCCGAGCACGATCGATAGAATCATCCATAAATTGCTTAACTCCAGGATAAGTAGCAAAATAACCATCAATCAATTCCTTAGCCTCTTTTCTTTTAATATTTAATCTCTGGCTTAAACCAAAAGCTGAAATTCCATAAATAATTCCAAAATTGACCATTTTAGCTTTATTTCTCATTTCTCTGTCCACTGCTTCCATTGAAACATTAAAAACCTTTGAAGCCGTTGCTGTATGAATATCATGACCATTTCTAAATGCCTCAACCATATTTTTATCTCCACTCATTTCAGCCATTAATCTTAGTTCAACTTGAGAGTAGTCTGCTGCGTATAATTCATTTCCTTCACTAGGTATAAAAGCTTCTCTAACCTTCCTTCCTTTTTCAGTTTTGATAGGAATATTTTGAAGATTAGGGTTTACAGAGGACAATCGACCCGTTGCTGCAACAGCTTGACTATACGTTGTATGAATCTTATTGGTGCTTTCATTTACCAATTCAGGTAAGGCATCAACGTAAGTAGATTTTAATTTTTTAAGCTGACGAAATTCTAATATCTTATCTATTATTGAATACTTTCCTGCTAACTTTTGCAAAGTTTCCTCTGATGTTGAGTATTGACCCGATTTTGTTTTCTTAACCTTCTCATCAATTTTCATGTTTTCAAAAAGTACTACTCCCAACTGCTTAGGAGAAGACAAATTAAAGACCTCTCCAGCTTGTTCAAAAACAAGCTCTTCTAATTTTTTAATTTCAGATTCCAAATCAACAGACAACTCTTTAAGTGTACTTGAGTTTAATGAAACTCCATTATTTTCCATTGTAGATAAAACAGGTACTAAGGGCATTTCAATTTTTTCAAAAAGTGCTCGAACCTC
The DNA here is from genome assembly GCA_045561495.1 of Flavobacteriales bacterium. Lineage (GTDB taxonomy): Bacteria > Bacteroidota > Bacteroidia > Flavobacteriales_C. Next base: position 4,269 of record JBJKXR010000017.1, read on the forward strand.
TTTTTGATCCAAAAGAGGAGTGAACTTTTGCATCAATTGCCAAGTAACATCAGCGTCTTCAGCTGCATACTTTACAAGTTCAGATTTCTCAACCTCTCGCATTGTTTTTTGATTTTTGCCCTTTTTTCCAATTAAGGACTCAATCGATATTGGCCTGTAGTTTAGATACGTTTCGGACAAAAAATTCATGTTATGATTCATGTCAGGTTGAAGTAAATAATGCGCTAACATCGTATCAAATAACTTACCTTTAACTTCAACACCATATTTCAACAAGACATTAATATCGTATTTAATGTTTTGCGCAACCTTGCCAACGTTATCATTACTGAAAAAAGGTTTGAAAAAATCAATCACCCTTTGTTCGTCTCCTAAATTTATGTACACATAATATCCCTTATGCGCCTCCCAAGAAAAAGACAATCCTACTATTTCTGCAGTTAAGGGATTTAAACCTGTTGTTTCTGTATCAAAACAAACCGAATCTTGTTGCTCAAGTAATTTTGTAAGGTTACTAATTTCAATATCCGACTCTATTAAGTGGTAGTCATGAGCTACATCTTCTATTGTTTTAATAGTACCTAAAGGTAAATTTTCGTCCAATTCAATAGCATCTCCTTCAATTGAAGAAAATAAATCCAACTGGCCATTTGAAGTAGTTGGCTTAGCAACTGGGGACTTACCAACAGTAGAAATATCCGCACCTAAAACTCTTTTAGCAAGCGTTCTAAATTCCATTTCTGAGAAAAGATTCAATAAGGATTCTTCATCCCAGTTGTTAATGAGCATTGAATCAAAATCAATATCAACAGGAACATCAATTATAATAGTGGCCAATTCTTTTGACAATAATCCCTGTTCTCCATAATTAATTACGTTTTCTTTCTGCTTTCCTTTTAGATCATCTGTGTTTTCTAATAAGCTTTCTATCGACCCATACTCCTTTACTAATTTTTTTGATGTTTTTTCGCCTATTCCAGGAATTCCTGGGATATTATCTGCTGAATCACCCCACATACCCAGTATATCGATAACTTGATTTGGAGATTCAACCTCAAACTTTTCTTGAACTTCTTCAACACCCCATATTTCAGCAGGTTTCCCTCCTCTTCCTGGACGGTACATGAAAATATTTTCAGAAACCAACTGGGCAAAATCTTTGTCTGGTGTCATCATAAAAATCTCAAAATTTTCCTCTTCAGCCTTTTTTGCAATTGTACCAATAACATCATCTGCCTCATATCCCACTTTTTCTATGATTGGAATATTAAAACTCTCTACCAATTTTTTTACATAGGGAATAGAACTTTTTATATCCTCTGGAGTTTCATTCCGATGCGCCTTGTATTCAGGATACATGTCATTTCTAAATGTTTTTCCAGGGGCATCAAATACGACTGCAATATGGGAGGGTTTTTGTTTATTCAATACTTCTAGGAGCGTATTACAAAAACCAAGAGTTACTGAAGTGTTTAATCCTTTAGAGTTATACCTTTGATTATTTCCAAAACCAAAATAGGAACGAAAAATGATGGCAAACGCATCAATCAAAAAAAGCTTTTTTTTAGCCATATGAACTTTTTAAATGAATTGAATTTACAATATCCAAATTACTCAATACCACCAATATTTTTGGGTTTTTAGCGAATAAAACACTAACAAATAATACAAGTTATTTACAATTCTGAAGAACAGGGATTATTGTTCAATAGATTTAATGGTTTTTTAGAGAGTCCGTTTGTTTTTGGAAATATAATCCTTTAGTTTTCTCTGTATATTGTTTGTAAAACAACTTCTGTTACAGACTTAAGGGTTTTCCCCGAAATATTATCCATATTATCATTATGCGTATGCCAAGAATTAGCGAAACTACCATTTTGAGGATTTCTATGAATAATATCAATACAGGGTATACCTGCCTGATTAACATAATAATGATCATCGATAATTTGACCATCTGGGATAACCTTAAAATACCTGCTATATCCCATATGTTTAGCAATATTCCAGACTTTATCCAATATGGGTCTTGCATACTCTCTAGAATATCCTTCATAAAGAAATAATGCGTTTGGATCACCTACCATATCTAGATTGATACCATACATTGGTAGTAAGGAATCTAACCGGGTATCTTTTGACCATATTTGAGATCCGTAACAAAATGTTTCATTCGATTTTCCATAGTCTTCGATATCAAATAAAACGACATCTACACCTATATTAGGGGATTTTTGATTCAACACTCTAGCTATCTCTAATATTACGGCTACACCGCTACCAGCATCATTTGCACCATCAATAGGTTCATCTTTTCGTTCAACATCTTGATCCGCCCATGGCCTTGTATCCCAATGAGCCGAAAGCATAATCCTCTTTTTTTTGTTCAATCCAAAACGACCAATAATATTTCTATACATTAAATTTTCGCCATCATAAGCTAATTGCTTACCCTTCTGCTCAAATACTTTAAAATTATATGATATAAGCTTTTCAACCATCCAATCCGCACACTTTTGATGGGCAGTGGAGTTTGGAGTTCTTGGACCAAAATCAACTTGCTTTTGAACAAAAGAAAAAACCGAATCTTTATTTACTTCTGGAGTTTTCACCAAACTAAACTTAGGCTTTGTTGGTTTTACTTTAGAGTCCTCTGTATCAGAACAAGAAATCAAAAACAAACAAAAGCAACAAATAGTAGCTTTAATAAATATTTTATGACTTACTATTTTGACCATTGAGTTCCGTCTTTTGAATCTTTCAATTGAATGCCAAGTTTTGTTAATTTATCTCGAATCAAATCAGATGTTTCCCAGTCTTTGTTGTCCTTAGCTTGATTTCTTACATCAACCGCTAACTGAATTAAATCATCCTCAACAGTATTTGAATCACTGTCAGATTGAGCATTTGTATTCAATTCAACACCCATAATTTGGATTAGGTAAGCATCAAATAAATTCTTTAATGCTTCACGATCATTTTTTGAAATTAATTTTTCTTCCTTAATCGCTAAATTTATTTGTTTAACAACATCAAATAAATTAGCAACCAATACAGGAGTATTAAAATCATCATTCATGGCAGATTTAAAAGACTCTTCGATACTATTAATATCAAATGAAGATTCTTTACCTTCCTTCAAAGTATCAATTGCCTCCAATCCATTTTTTAATCTTGTGAGTCCTTTTTCAGCTGCCAATAGTGCATCATTGCTTAAATCCATAGTGGAACGGTAATGACATTGCATCATAGCAAATCGAACCACCATTGGAGAATACGCTTTTTTTAAAAGTTTAGTAGTTCCATCAAAAATTTGCTTCGGCAGAAAGAATTGACCCGTACTCTTACTCATTTTTTCTCCATTCAAAGTAAGCATATTAGAATGAAGCCAGTACTTAACAGACTGTTCCTGTCCAGAATAAGCTGTATTTTGAGCCAATTCGCATTCGTGATGAGGAAATTTAAGATCCATTCCTCCCCCATGGATGTCAAATTCATCACCTAGATATTTAGTACTCATGACTGAGCATTCTAAGTGCCATCCTGGAAAACCTTTTCCCCATGGAGAATTCCATTGCATTGTATGCTTAGGCTCAGCTTTTTTCCAGATAACAAAATCTAGAGGACATCTTTTTTCGCCTTGGCCCTTTAAATCTCTTGTGTTGTTTTTTAAATCTTCAATTTTTCTTCCAGATACTTCGCCATAATTATGCTTTTGAGAAAACTTTTCAACATCAAAATATACTGAACCATTGGATTCATAAGCATAACCCGATTTAATAATTTGTTGAACATATTCAATTTGCTCAATCATATGCCCGGTAGCAGTAGGTTCTATGCTTGGTTTTAAAGTATTTAATAAATCAACAACCTCATGAAAACCATTTGTATACTTTTGAACAACTTCCATAGGCTCAATATTCTCAAGTTTTGCTTTTTTTGCAATCTTATCTTCACCCTCATCAGCATCATTTTCAAGGTGTCCAACATCGGTAATGTTTCTTACATACCGAACAGAGTAACCTAAATATTGTAGGTATCGAAATATAACATCAAATGAAACAATTGTTCTACAATTTCCTATATGAACATCACTATATACTGTAGGACCACAAACGTACATGCCAATATTAGGTGGATTCAGCGGTTTAAAAAGCTCTTTCTCCCTAGTAAGTGTATTATAAACTTTAAGTTCAGACATTAAAAATTGTTTTTACAAAAATAAGGAAAACTGAGACCTTAATTAAACTATTAACTTAAAACAATCAAGCAATTAGAAAAAGTAATCTAATATAATGATTGCCTGCAATCTTTGGACTAACTTTATAGTAAACAAAATTCTAATTATGTACCCAGCTGAAATAGTATTACCAATGAAAAAAGAACTGGTGGATGCCGGTTTTGAAGATTTAACAACATCAGAGGAAGTAGACTCTGCAATAGCTACTAAGGATGGTGTTCTGGTTGTTATAAATTCCGTTTGTGGTTGTGCCGCAGGGAATGCAAGACCAGCCGCAAAAATAGCCTCCGAACACTCAAAGGCCCCAAAATTAGTAACTGTTTTTGCAGGATTCGATAAAGAAGCTGTTGAACAGGTAAGAAAATATATGTTACCCTATCCACCTTCATCACCTTCTATGGCTTTATTTAAAGATGGTAAACTTGTCCATATGATTGAAAGGCACAACATTGAAGGATGTCCTGCAACGATGATTGCAGATAATTTAAAGGGTGCTTTTGAAGAATATCTATAAAAACGAAAGACTTCGCATTAAAACGAAAAAAGAAATAGAATAAAAAAAGGAGCAAATGCTCCTTTTTTTATTCTATTATTTTAATGTCCATCATGTTCATCTTCTTTTAAGGGAACAGTTTGTGGGACAAAATCATCTTCATATCCTGGTTTACTGTAGTCATAAGGCCATCGATAAACCTCAGGAAGTGAACCTTCCCAGTTACCATGAATTCGTTCAACTGGAGCAGTCCATTCAAGTGTGTTTGATTTCCATGGATTTTGATTACTTACTCTTCCTCTAAAGATGGAAGCGAAGAAGTTAAAGATGAATATAATTTGACCCAATGCAGCCATAATAGCAAAAAGCGTTATAATAACATTAATAAATTGGACATCAGCAAACATTTCAAATTCTTGATTGGTATAGTACCTTCTTGGAACACCTGCTAAACCAACAAAGTGCATTGGCAAGAATACCCCATAAACACCTATCATAGTAACCCAAAAATGTAAATATCCAAGTTGAGGTATCATTAATCTACCAAACATTCTTGGGAACCAATGGTAAACTCCGGCGAACATTCCAAAAATCGCACCTGCACCCATAACAATATGGAAGTGCGCAACAACAAAGTAGGTATCGTGTATATTGATATCTAAAGCAGAATCTCCAAGTATTAATCCGGTTAAACCACCAGATATAAATAATGAAACCATACCCATAGCAAACATCATAGCAGTTGTTAACCTAATATTCCCTTTCCATAATGTTGCCAGATAATTAAATACTTTAACAGCAGAAGGTATTGCTATTAATAGAGTAGTAAACGTAAACACTGTTCCTAAGAAAGGACTCATACCTGTCATAAACATGTGGTGACCCCATACAATGAATGAAAGGAAGGCAATTGCTAGAATAGAAAGTATCATTGCTCTATATCCAAATATAGGTTTCCGTGAATTGGTAGAAATCACTTCAGAAGTCAACCCAAGTGCTGGTAGCAAAATGATATAAACCTCTGGGTGCCCTAAAAACCAAAATAGATGCTCATACAAAATTGGAGAACCACCAGTTTGAGCTAAGGGTTCACCTCCAATATAAATAGAATCTAAATAAAATGAGGTGCCTAATAATCGATCAAACATTAAAAGAAGACAAGCTGATAGTAATACGGGAAATGATAATACTCCAAGAATTGCAGTAATGAAGAAACACCAAATCGTAAGTGGCATTCTTACCATAGTCATCCCCTTTGTTCTTAAGTTAATAATTGTAACTATATAATTCAGTGATCCTATTAAAGATGAGGCAACAAAAACCGTCATTGAAACTAACCAAAGTGTCATCCCCAAACCGGATCCAGGCATTGCTTTTTCAAGAGCAGATAAAGGAGGGTAAACTGTCCAACCACCAGAGGCAGGTCCTTTTTCAACAAAACAAGACACTATCATTATAACTGATGAAATGAAGAAAAACCAATAGGATAACATGTTCATAAAACCAGAAGCCATATCTCTTGCTCCCAATTGATAAGGAATCAAAATGTTGGAAAAAGTACCGGATAGTCCACCTGTTAAAACGAAAAAAACAATTATTGTTCCATGAATAGTTACCAATGCTAAATACATATTCGGATCTAAAACACCTTCTGGTGCCCATTTATCTCCAAGGAAAAAATTAACAAAGGCAAACCCTTCTTTAGGCCAAGCTAATTGGAGTCTAAACAAAATTGACATTCCCATCCCAATAACTGCCATAAAAATTGCTGTAATCAAGAATTGCTTCCCAATTATTTTATGGTCCATACTGAAAACGTACTTACTTATAAATGTCTCGTGATGATGTGCTCCACCCATGACTATTGATATTTAATTATTATCTTTTAAAAACATATTACTAATCATTCTCAAAAACTGAAATCGGAATTTGTTTTTCGTCATTACCAAATGTTAAATCGTTTAAGTATTGTTCAAATTCTTCTGGTTCTACAACATCGATAAACATCTTCATATTATAATGTGAAGCCCCACAAATTTTATTACAGAGTAAAACATATCCAGTTGTTCCAGGACGTTCCTCCTTAGATAGAATATTACCTTCCTCATCTCTAGTTATGTGCATATACACCTTTCCTTCCTCAACAACCTTATCAAAAAATTCTTGGTTGGTCTCTTTAGGTTCGAAAGTAAAAAACGTTTTCATCCCAGGAACAGTGTTCATTTGGGCACGGAAATGAGGAAAATATGCAGAGTGAATAACGTCTTTAGATCTGAATTGAAATTTAATCTTCTTCCCTTTTGGCAATTTAATTCTACTACCGTTTAAGACGATGTCATCTTTACCATTATCATATTTTTGTGGAGATACTTTATAATCATTCAACATTCTTTTCAACCTTAGAATATTGGCTTTATAATTTCTTAAACTATTTTCTACAACATCTAGGTTTTCTTGGCGATTCCAATCTTGAGCGATTAGCAGTTCATATTTAGCAGAATCAGCTCTTAAACCTTTAAAACTGATTGTTGAGTCTGTTTCCCATTGTTTTAAAGCATCTCTTAAATCTTGATGAGAAACACCGAAATCTTTTTCGTAGAATGCTTTGATTGATCCTGTATCAGAAATCATTGTCTCACATTCTTCAAGCCTTTCTAATATTGATTTTTCAGTTGCAATACCTAGAGCATTTTTTCCATACAAAGAAAAAGATGCTTCACCAAGCTTGTTATCTTTACCTGCATATCTTGCAGTCCACTTAAACTGCTCTGACACAAACTCTATATAAACATCTGGTTCATCTTCCGGGTTCATAATTTTACCCCAAGTACTCATTCCGTATGTGATTAGTAGAATTAATACAGCAGCCGGAACAATTGTCCACGCCATTTCTAAGCTGTTGTTGTGTGGAAACCAATAAGCCTTTCTGCCTTTTCTGAAATAGTATTTGTAACCAAACCAAAACAACAAGAATTGAGTAATGAAGAAAACAAATAATATTAATATGTTAGTTACATCCAATAAAGTGTCAATTTCTTCTCCATGAACAGAAGCCGAAGACGGTAACATATATTTACTCCAAGCGACCATTTGCGCGATTAGTAAAGCAAACATGGCAATCATATACACAAGCAATCCTAATGCGTTGGTTTTGATTTCCGCACGCGTAATGTAATCAGAATCCTTATCCTTAAGTTCGTCAACTAGCTGCTTAGCCTGAAGAATTTTCGCAAATGCTACCCCTACAAGTAAAACTGATATTATAATTGTAAGTACTAATCCCATTTTCTAATTTTTAAAATTCTTTATCTTTTTATATTCAACAACTAATGATGATGAATATGCTTTCCTTCTTCCAAATAAGGATGATTCTTAACTAATAATGGCCTTGATGCAAGTGATTTCAAAACAATGAACGTAAATACACCTAAGAATAAAAGAAACGATCCAATCTCAATAATACCAAGCCCAGCTTCTGTTTTCATCGCACCTGGACTGATCATTATAAAAACATCCAGCCAATGGAAGAAGAAAACAATACATCCAACCATTACCAATAAGCCTCTATTTTTCTTAGCATCTGCATCCATTAAGAACAACATTGGAATTGCAAAATTCACGAAGAAAATAATCCAGTAAATAACAGGATAATCATTAATCCTAGCTTGGAAATAAGTAACTTCTTCAGGCACATCAGCATACCATATTAACATAAATTGACAGAAAAACATATATGTCCAAAGAAAACTCAATGCAAAAACCCATTTACCCATATCATGAATATGTCCACCTTTTGCTTCTTTTAACAACCCTTTTCCTTTTAAATAAATGATTAACATTAGAGCGTAAACCATACCTTCAAGCCACATTCCTGAGAACACATACCATCCAAACAATGTTGAGAACCAGTGAGCATCAACCGACATAATTAATTGCCATGAGATAACTGATGAACCGTATCCAAAAATAACGAGAAAGAGTGCTGATTTAGCAAAGTTCTTAAAATGTATTCTAGTGCCTCCTTCTTGATCTTCTAAAAGTGACTGTTTTCGATAGTACCGAGCAAACCATATAAATGCACCCATAAAAAAGAAAAGAACAGGATAATAAAACAAAGGATGAAAGAAAATCGATTTGTGATCCAACAAGTGATCATATCCATCCATTCCTTCTGTCAAAGAGGCGTCATAATGTTGCCAGTGATATATGTGATGTCCGTCAAATTGACCAACAGCAATTATAAAGATTATAATACCTACCATTAAGGGAAGTCCGGACAACATTGCTTCATAAACCCTTTTGAAAACCACTGACCATGACACTTCTGCTGCATACTGAAGTGCCATAAAAAACAACACGGCTAGAGAAATGAAGAAAAAGAAAATTCCATTGGTTAATAGTGCAACCCAAATCCTTTGAGAAGCACCATAATTATGTTCTTCCTCGGTCACTAAGGAAGTATAGTCATTACCATCGAATATTACTCCTAGTATAAATATCAAAAGACCAGCAAGAGCTACCCTTATTGTTATATTTTTTGACTTTTTCGAAAAAACGTAATCCATTCTCTATGGTGTTTTAATCAATTTAAATTTATTTGCTTACAGAGCCAGAATTTATTGAATCTGGTATAGCAACTTCGTTTGCTTTATATGACTGTAAATCTTCTAACTTATTACCTTGTAAGGTTTGAACATACTGAACAATCTTCCATCTTTTATCCTCTACAATCTGTGAAGCATGTGATCCCATCATTCCTTTTCCATAATAAATAGTATAATATATTTCTCCAGCTGACAACTCTTTAGTAGTTCCATTATTATATGCTGGCGGTTTTAAAAATAATTCCTTTTTTATGAGAGAGCCTTTACCTTGACCTTTTGGACCATGACAGTGAATACAAAATACTTCGTAGTATGCTTTTCCCTCGGCAAGAGCTGATGTCTCTGTATAAGGTATAGGCATCTTGACCGCTTTTGCTAAAGTTCTATCACCTTTTTTAATCAAGAAAGGTTTTTTACCTTGAGGTATTGACCCTTTAACAGGCTTTCTAGTTATCACTCCTCCATTAAACACATTATACAATTCCTGAACTTCTTGCCTGAGCGCTAATTTAAGGGAATCTGGTGTTTCATCATAGCCTAACTTATCTAAATTTCTTTTAAAGAAATCAGCAGAATCTATATCAAACTTTTTCAAATAAGCTTCGTAACCAGTTGCTCTATACATGTCAGGCATAAATTCAACACCAGGACTATCTGGATCAGAAGTACAAGAAAACAAACCAAGAGCAGTAATAACTACAACTAAAATCTTAGTTTTTATAAAATGAGTTATCGTATTTAAAAAAGTATTCATCTTTTTTTCTTTATGCCTTATTAATTTCAATCGCTCCAGTGTCTTTTAAATCACTTATTAATTCAGACTCTTCCATTCCAGCTTCACTTACGTTTATTTCCATTACAAATTTATCGTCTGTAGTTCTAGGATCTGGATTTTTAGCACTTATACCTGGTAACGTTTTGTTTCTTAATAAATAGGTAATTGCCATTCCATGTGCCGTACACAAAACAGTCACCTCAAAAGTTATCGGAATAAATGCAGGAATATTTTGATACATGTAATAATTTGGTTTACCTCCAATATTCATTGGCCAATCTTGAATCATGAAATAGTACATGCCAATTAAGGCCAGAGACATTCCTGTTAATCCATAAATAAATGCACAAATAGCTAACCTTGTTTTTCGAACTCCAATTACAGGGTCAATTCCATGTATTGGGAAAGGTGAAAAAACTTCTTTAATATGAACACCTTTGGCAACTAACTTCTCAGCCCCATGGAGGAGAGTAGCGTCATCGTCATACATTGCATATATCTTATTCATAATTGAGAAATCTAACTATTCAATTCTTTATTACTTACCTTTCACTCCAAATTCACCAGTGGATCTTAAAATCGTTTTTACTTCATTCAATGCTAATACAGGAAATGCTCGTGCATAAAGGAGAAACAAAACGAAAAATAGACCAATTGTCCCAAGAAAAACTCCCATATCAACATACGTTGGATGAAATTGTGTCCAAGATGATGGTAAAAAGTCTCTGTGTAGGGATGTCACGATAATTACAAATCGCTCAAACCACATCCCAATATTTACAACAATTGATAATATAAAAGTAACTACCAAGTTTCTTCGAATTTTTTTAAACCACATTAATTGAGGAGAGATAACATTACACGTCATCATGCACCAATATGCCCACCAATAAGGTCCTGTTGCTCTATTCATAAATGCGTACCCTTCATATTCGACACCTGAATACCATGCAACAAATAATTCTGTTAGGTACGCAACACCTACCATCGAACCTGTAAGCATGATGATTATGTTCATATATTCAACGTGCTTGAGCGTAAGGTAATCTTCCAACCGATATACCTTTCGCATGACCAACATCAAAGTTAATACCATAGCGAATCCGGAGAAAACAGCACCAGCGACAAAATAAGGAGGGAATATCGTGGTGTGCCAACCTGGTATAACCGATGTAGCAAAGTCCATGGATACAATAGAGTGTACCGAAAATACTAAAGGAGTAGCTAAACCAGCCAACACCAAAGAAACTTCTTCAAATCGATTCCAGTGTTTTACTTTACCAGACCATCCAAAAGCTAAAATTGAATATATTTTTTTCGAAAGTGGTTTTATAGCTCTATCTCTAACAGTAGCAAAATCAGGAATTAAACCTATGTACCAGAAAACTAATGAAACCGAGAAATACGTTGATATTGCAAATACATCCCACAATAGCGGTGAGTTAAAATTTGGCCATAACGATCCAAATTGATTCGGTAAAGGAAATACCCAATAGGCCTGCCAAATACGTCCCATGTGAATTCCAGGAAACAAGGCTGCCATCATTACCGCAAAAATTGTCATCGCTTCTGCTGAACGGTTAATTGCCATTCTCCATCTCTGACGAAACAATAAAAGTACAGCAGAGATTAACGTCCCAGCGTGACCAATACCAACCCACCAAACAAAATTAGTAATATCCCAAGCCCATCCAACAGTCTTGTTCAATCCCCAAACTCCAATCCCTACACCAATAGTGTACAGAATATTACCAATACCCCAAAGAGCTAACAAACCTGCTATTCCAAATACGAAATACCACATTGCATTTGCCTTACCTTCAATAGGTGCGCAAACATCCTCCGTGATGTCATTGTATGACTTCTCTCCAAGGATTAAGGGTTCTCTTATTTCAGCTTCTACGACGTGCATCGATATATTTTTTAATCAGTTTTTTTATTCTTTTTCTGTGTTTCTAACTAATGTTTGATAATAAACATTTGGTTGAGCACCTACTTCTTCCATGAGTAAATACGACCGTTCATGATCCTTCATTTTATTTACTCTGTGACTCGCATCATTTAAGTCTCCGAATGTAATACATTCAGCAGGACAAATAGATGAACATGCTGTATCAACATCATTTTCCTCAACAGGTCTACCAGCTTTTTTAGCGCTGAGTTTACCGGCTTGAATAGATTGAACACACATGCTACATTTTTCCATAACCCCTCTTGATCGAACTACGACATCTGGATTCAATACCATTCTTCCAAGGTCATCCTGTGCGTAATTGACTTTAGCAAAGTCTGGGAAAGCAGGTATATTTAAATCATCATACTGGAACCAGTTAAAACGACGAACCTTATAAGGACAGTTGTTAGCACAATAACGAGTACCTACACACCTATTATAAGTCATTTGATTCCAACCCTCATCTGAGTGAGTAGTAGCGGCAACAGGACAAACTGTTTCACATGGCGCATGATTACAATGCTGACACATAACAGGCATGTAAGACACTCTTACATTATCATCAGAATCAGAAACTTCTGCTTCTAAATAATCTTGAATCGAATTTAAATCACTCAATTTATCAACCAATTCGGATTCCCCGTCATTTTCTATATGTGAAGAATAGTATCTGTCAATTCGCATCCAATGCATCTCACGACTTCGTCTAACCTCATCTTTACCAACTAGAGGGACATTATTCTCAATGTGACAAGCTGTTATACAAGCTCCACAACCAGTACAAAGATTTAAATCTATGGAAATACCCCATCTATGACCTAGGTCAATAGCGTGCTCTTCCCATAAGTCTAACTCTTTTGTTGTTTTCTTTTCGCCGTAGGAATCTGCTATTAATAAAGCCTCATTATACCCCCCTTTCTCTTTGGCTTTACCCTTCTGCTCTTTGTACGTTTCAAAGTCAACTTCATTAACTAGCTTTCTACCCATCATTGTATTATGGGTTTGTGTAGTTGCCATTGGGTAAGAAACACCATCTTCAAGTTGAATAGAAACATCCGATGATATGGTATTGCTTATCCATAAATCTTGCTCAAGAAGTGGGAACGCATTTTTTCCTATTGTATTATTGGCGTTATTTTCTGCATCAAATAAATCACCCAGCCATTCTTCTCTTGTGAAATTCTCAGTTCCTTTTCTACCATAACCTAAAGCTATAGCTAGTGTTCCACGAGCTTGACCAGGTTGAGGAACAACAGGAAGTTTAATTTTTTGTTCACCAACAATTACTGTGGCTACCTTTGCAGGAGATTCTTGGCTGATATAGAGCGCATGTCTTCTATTGTCTTTATTGTCTTCCAAATTTAACAACTTCATTACATCCGCAGGATTCATTGTAATGTAGTTATCGTAGGTCATCATTGATATAGGATCTGGCATTTCATGCAACCATGGATTGAATGCATAGTCTCCATTACCCAATCCTGTTTTTACATACAATTCTAATTCATATTCTCCAGAGAAATTTATTGAAGATTGTTCTACAGCGTTAGCCAAAATTTCTGAAGTAATACCAAATGATTTAGAAATAGATGCTTCAACAGATTTTTCTTGATTAATGGAGATAAATCCATCATGCACAGCATCAATTAAAGCAGATTCTGACCCAAGAATTGAAAGACCTATAGATCGAACGTAATTATCAAAATCTTGATTATCATCCGACCATTTTAACAAAGATTCTTGCCACTGACGAGTTTTGAATAATGGATTGATAGTTGGTTGAACAAATCCGTAATCACCTTTTGATGGATTCAAAATATCCCATGACTCCAAATAATGAGAATTAGGAGCAAAATAATTGGCATAATCTGAAGTTTCATCAAATCGCTCACCAGTATATATAACAGAATCAACTTTTTGAATAGCTTCATTAAAATTTAATGACGCGGGAGCGACATAAGAAGGATTTAATCCAGCTATGATAACTGTACCAACCTCGCCATTATTCATTTCTTCAATAAGTTTTGAGAAAGCGACATCATCGCCTTTCCTTACATAAACCTCTTTATCAACATCAATGGTTGAACCGTAATTGTTAAGCTTCTGGTTGATAGCGTTTATTAAGACCTGAAGTCCTCCATTATTGGAACCACATACCACCAAAGACTCCCCTTTTGATGCTAATAATACTTTGGCTGCTTTTGTTAATTTAGCAGCTACATTAGCAGGAACATTACCTTTGGTATCTCCACCAAGCTCACCGTATAAATATTTAACAGCCTCTACCAATACAGATGGCTTCATTGATGCCCTTACATCAGCCGCAGCTCCTGAAACAGACAAAGTAGTTTCAAACTGGTAATGTTTGACCATCCAGTCATTATCTGGATTTCTATTGGTTGTAAAACCTTTAGTGTATTGTAAAGCATTTATAACCAATTCCCTAAAAAATCTGCTCCAAAACTTACTACTGTTTTTGCCTTTTCGAAATTATAAGTAGGCAAAACTCTTTTTCCAAACGATTTTTGATTCGCATCAAGAATACCCGATGCAGAAATTGCATCATAACTCACATGCTCAAATGAACCTCCTTGAGCACCAACATTTGCTTTGAATGTACTTATTGCATTTTTTGCAACAGATGAAATAACTGTACCTGTTAATAACGCAACTTTTTTGCCCGTAGAAGCAGTATTTCTTATCGCTTGACGAATATCTTTATCAACTCGGTCCCAAGATAAATTTTTAGCCCAAGAATTACCTACTTTTAATGCTGGACCTTTCGCTCTTTTAGAATCATACAATCCAAGTACAGAGGAATTTATTCTTGCATTAATTCCGCCTCCTGAGAATGGAGAAGCTAAATTACCTTGCACAAAAATTGGACGCCCCTCTCTTGTTTTGATTCGAACAGACGCCATATCATACCCATCGAAAAAAGTTGATGAATAATAATCAGCAACACCTGGTGTTAAATCTTCGGGTTTATTTAAAAAAGGAATAGATTTGGTTACTGGGGCTTCACAGGCAGCTAGTGTTGCAGCTGTAACTGAAAAACCTAACACCTTCAAAAAGTCTCGTCGGCTAGTCTCTGAAGAATTTTCTTCAGCACTACCTATAAACTCCTCTACAGGTACATACTCTGTAAACTCTTTCTGAGTTGACTCAACAAACTCAGGAGTTTGCTCTAGCTCCTCAATTCCTTTCCAGTATTTTTTAGTATCAGCCATAGCTTTAAATTGCTATTATTTTATTTTATCACCTTTTATTTAGTAATGACATTTAGCACACTCCAAGCCACCAATCTTCTCAACTGTAAAGTTGAAATCTTCATCTCTTTTGTACGCTTCTTTAAATTCATCGTGCATTTTCTCATAATAACCATTTGGTTTTTTTGAGAACTTTAATTCTTGATTAATTTCTGTTTCTCTATGACAATTGATACACCAACCCATTGTTAATGGTGCATATTGGTACGCTGTTTGCATTTCCTGAACTGGACCATGACATTCTTGACACTCTAGTCCACCAACAACAACGTGCTGAGAGTGATTGAAATAAACAAAATCTTGAAGATTATGAACTTTCACCCATTCAATTGGATCACCTTCATCCACTTGAACGTCGTGATAAACTATAGAACCTTCTTCATTTCGAACAGTATCTCCATTTTCAGCTAAATCGTAATATCCTTTTCCGTGCGTGAATTTAACTGCGTTGTATATTTGTTGGATTTTCTGAGCTGATTCAGGACAATTTTCTTTTTCCTTAACATATTTGTGACAGTTCATACATACATTGGCCGATGGAATCAATGCATGCTTAGATTCCAAGACACCAGAATGGCAGTACTTACAGTCGATCCCGTTTTGCGCAACATGAATATCATGACGGAACTCTATCGGTTGTGAAGGATGGTAATTTTCTACATTCTCTGTTTTTTCAAAACCATGACCACCAGAAACACCTATATACATTAAGCTTTGCCAACCTAAAGACATAAATCCGCCTAATATGAAAAGTACAATTAAGCCAAATTTTATTTTTTGGGTAACTGCAAAATGACCGATTGCTTCAAGGAAAGATGTATTTTCTTGTTTTTCTCTCCCTTCTTTTACTGCAACAGCATTTTTTAGAGTTCTATTAACTCCTGTGAAAATGACAATTACCAAAAACCCTAAACCTATGACACCAATAAATAAGTAAGAATACGACTCATCTTCTTGTTTCTTCATGGGAACACACGGAAGCAAAGCGCTTTCACCTCCAGCAGCAGGTGCTTTTGGCTCCCATTTCGTTATATATTCAATAATATCATCCAACTGCTGGTCAGACATCCACTCAAAAGCAGACATAGCACTACCGTTCCAATCTTTGTATATTTTATTGGCGTATGCATCACCTGAAGCTCTTAATGTATTGTTGTTCTTAATCCATTTGTTCAACCATTCGTTTGCAGGCTGAGGAACTCGTTCACCAACACCAAATAAAGCAGGACCGGTTGCATCTTTGGTTAAGTTACCGCTATGACATGAGCTACAGTTTGCATCGAATAATTTTGCTCCAGATTCATAGTTACCTTGAGCAGTAACTGAGTGGCCTAGTAGAATAAAAACTACTAAAACTGTAAAGGATGAGATTTTTCGCATTACGTTCTTAAACTCTTTCATCAATCTCTTATTAATTTTTCTCTCAATTGAAACCAATTCTGACTTAACGCAAAAATAACACAATTGAAGTTCATTATCTTTAATTTAAGAATCTAGTTCATAAAAAATATCTAATTTAAAATGATTCTAAATAATCAAACAAAGGCGCTGTTTAAGCTATAAAAAACTAAATTACAGCACCTTACATGAATTTATGTTTGTCATAGAACTGTCATTACCTTTTTTTTCGTAGTGTTAAAAAGTGACACTAAGGATTTTGAAAGCATGTTCAAACCAGTAAATATTTAGGTCAAATTATTAAAAAAAAAGAAATTATTTGTTCCGTAATGGAAGAATTAAAATGGAATCAGATTTACTAATCTTCATGTCATCGCAATCGATTTTGTAGGGAGATTCAATATGGTCAGGAACTATAAATACAAATGGAAAATCATCCTTTATTTGATTCTTTATTTTTTCCGCATCAAATCTATTTCTGCAATCTCCTGCTCTAACCTTAATTGTTGGTGCTTGCCAAATTTTGTATACAGATATACTTGGAAATGCAATTAAAAATTGACTAAAGTGTTTTTTTGCTTTCTCCTTACAACCTTCCCCTGAACAAGAAAAAATCTGAACGCGGTAACCATTAACCAACTCTGGACATTTTGTGAAATTTATTTTCTTTTGCAAAGCCTCTGTAGCATAGTAAAAGGAGTCTACATATTCAATATACTCTCCAGATAATCTATTTTTCTTAATTGACAATGTGTCGCTTAAAATTGTATCTGCTTGAAGAGAATCAACAAGAATATCTTGCTGACTCAACAACGTCTTCAAAGAAAATATTAATCCAACTAAAAAAATGTTTTTCATATATCCCTTAAAACAGACATTATACCAAAAACTCTTTCATAAAAATAATTTTACGATTTAAGTGTTTGTTTTACTTCTACTTCTTCATAAGCCTCAAGTACATCACCAACTTGAATGTCATTATAGTTCAAGAGACTCAAACCACATTCGTATCCAAATTTAACTTCTTTTACATCATCTTTAAATCTCTTAAGTGCGGCTAACTCTCCATTCCAAGAAACAATACCTTCTCGGATAATTCTAATCTTACTTGATCTGGATATTGTACCGTCCAATACATAGCAACCTGCAACAGTTCCTACCTTGGAAATTTTAAATGTTTCCCGAACCTCAACATTTGCAACGACTTTTTCTTCAATTTTAGGCTTAAGCATTCCCTCCATTGCATCCTTCAATTCTTCAATTGCTTTATAAATAATTGAATACAATCGAATATCAATTTGCTCCTGTTCAGCTAACCTTCTAGCTGAAGCAGATGGCCGTACTTGGAAACCAACTATAATTGCATCCGAAGCAGTTGCCAATAATACATCCGTATCGGATATTTGTCCAACAGACTTATGAATGATATTAATTTGAATTTGTTCTGTAGATAACTTAAGTAATGCATCGGATAAAGCTTCAATAGAACCATCGACATCTCCTTTAACGATAACGTTTAACTCTTGGAAATCTCCAATTGCAATACGCCTACCCATTTCTTCGAGTGTAATATGTTTGGTTGCTCTAATTCCTTGTTCTCTTTGAAGTTGCATTCTTGTAGATGCAATATCACGAGCTTCCTTTTCTTCTGCCATGGCATTAAACATATCCCCTGCTTGAGGCGCTCCATTTAAACCTAACAATTGAACTGGTGTAGAAGGCCCAGCAACTTCAACTCTAACACCGTGCTCATTCGTCATTGCTTTTACTCTACCCGAATAACAACCAGCTACAAGAATACTACCAATTTCAAGAGTACCTGATTGAACCAATAAAGTAGATACATATCCTCTTCCTTTATCCAACTCAGATTCAATAATAGTTCCTTTTGCCAATCGAGTTGGATTCGCCTTAAGCTCCATCAATTCAGCTTCTAGCAATACTTTTTCTAATAAATCCTCTATACCTATCCCTTGTTTTGCAGAAATTTCCTGACACTGAAATTTACCTCCCCAGTCTTCAACTAAAATGTTCATTTGAGAAAGTTCTTCCTTGATTTTATCTGGATTTGCTCCCGCTTTGTCAATTTTGTTTATTGCAAAAACCATAGGGACTTCAGCAGCTTGGGCATGATTAATAGCTTCTCGTGTTTGAGGCATTATGGAATCATCAGCCGCAATTATTATAATTGCAATATCCGTAACTTTTGCTCCACGCGCTCTCATTGCAGTAAACGCTTCATGCCCTGGAGTATCTAAGAATGTTATTCTTTGGCCTGTTTCCACTTTTACTGAATATGCACCAATATGTTGGGTTATACCACCAGCCTCTCCATCTGCAACAGATGCTTTCCGAATATTATCCAATAATGAAGTTTTACCATGGTCAACATGTCCCATCACAGTAACAATTGGAGCTCTATCTTTAAGGTCCTCAGGCATATCTTCTTCTTCAACAACTGTAGTTGTATCTTCTGCAGAGGCAAATTCAACTTCAAAACCAAATTCTTCAGCAACCATTTGAATAATTTCCGCATCCAATCTTTGATTAATGGAAACAAAATGGCCTAAGCTCATACATGCAGAAATAATATCATTTACGGAAACGTCCATTAAACTCGCTAGTTCACTGGCAGCAACGAATTCAGTAACTCTTAATATGCTTTTTTCAAGCTCAGCCTGCGCTTCTTGCTCAGCGGCCCTTCTTGCATGTTCATCTCTTTTTGTTCTTCTTTGCTTTGCAGATTGATTTTTCTTTTTACCACCGCTTAAACGCGCTAAAGTTTCCTGAATTTGTTTCTTGACTTGCTCCTCCGTTAACTCAACCTTAGGTTCTCTTCCTCTCCTTCCATCACGACCTCTTGGGCCTCGATTTCCGCCTCCTCTATTTGCTTGTAAATTTTTATCTGGTGCAACAGGGCCTTTTCGGATTCTTTTTCGCTTTTTCTTATTCTTATCCGCATCGTTGCTAGATGCAACTGGCTTTTTCTTAGTCTTTGTTTTTTCTACAGGTAGTTCAATCTTACCCAATACTTTAGGCCCGTCTATTTTAGCAGTTTTGACTTTGATGAAATCATCCTTGGGATCCTCTTTGGCATCGACTTTATCTTCAGCTTTCTCCTCTTTAATCTCTTTCTTTAGATTTGAAGCAGGAGGTTTAGTATCAGCCTCTGTCTTATCTTTTTGAGTTTCTGGATTTATTTCCTCTTCTTTAGAGGAACTCTCCTCTTGAGTTTTCGCAGAATCTACCTTCTTATCTTGTGTTAAGTCAATCTTGCCGACCACTTTGAGCTGGCTTTTGCCTTCAGCAACATCATCCTTAGAAGAATCCAATTTTTTTTCAGTGGGATCGGGATTTTCAACAACAGGACTTTCACTTTCCTTTACAGGTTCTGTATCTCCCTTTACAGGTTCTGGTTTAGGTTTTTCTTCCTCAATAGAAATAGTCTCTTTGATTGGTTTCTTAACCTCAATATTTTTCGACTTTTCCTTTACCTTTTTCTCTGTTTGAAATTCTCCTGAAAGAACATCATACATTTCGGGTGAAATTTTCGCATTAGGATTGCTTTCCACCTCGAATCCTTTATCCTGCAGAAAATCTACAACAGTGCTTAAACCTAAGTTAAACTCCTTTGTAACCTTACTTAATCTTTTTGGTTTTCCAGCCATAAACTAAAACCTATAAAAGTTTTAAAAATCCACACTTACCTTTTAAATGCGGTTATTATTAATAAATATACTAATTACTCCTAATCCTCGAACTCAGCAGCAAGAACCCCTACAACCTCTTTTACAGTTTCTTCTTCAAGATCAGTTCTCCTAACTAAGTCAGCAACAGGAATTTCTAAAACGCTTCTTGCAGTATCACAACCTATGGATTTCAAGGCTGTAATTACCCAACCATCCAATTCATCAGTAAACTCATCCAATTGAACATCATCAACTTCTTCTTCAGTATCTCGGTAAACATCAATATCAAAACCTGTTAATTCACCAGCTAATTTAATATTAAATCCTCCTTTTCCAATAGCTAATGAAACTTGGTCAGGCTTTAAATAAACTTCTGCTTTTCCATTTTCATTATCCAAAGTGATAGAAGTAATTTTTGCAGGGCTCAAAGCTCTAGAAATAAATAATGAATCATTTCCTGAGAAATTAATTACATCAATATTTTCATTCCCTAACTCTCTTACAATTCCATGAATTCTGGCACCTTTCATTCCTACACAAGCACCAACTGGATCTATTCTTTCATCATAAGATTCAACCGCAACTTTTGCTCTTTCTCCGGGCACACGAACAATCTTCTTAATGGTAATTAAACCATCATATATTTCAGGAACTTCTCCTTCAAATAATCTTTCTAAAAATACCGGAGATGTTCTTGAAAGTATAATTTGAGGGTTATTATTCCTCATCTCTACCTTTAGAACAACAGCTCGTACATTATCTCCCTTTTTGAAATAATCGGTTGGTATTTGCTCAGGTTTTGGAAGAATCAATTCATTCTCCTCATCATCTAAAATTAGAATTTCTCGCTTCCAAATTTGATAAACCTCACCTGTAACAATAGTTCCAACTTTTTCTTTATAGGTTTCGAATAAATCTTCTTTTTCAATATCTAATACTCTAGAAATTAAATTTTGACGAACTGATAAAACTGCTCTACGACCAAAATCCAATAATTTAACCTCCTCAGAAACTTCTTCTCCTACTTCAAAGTCAGGCTCTATTTTTATAGCGTCCTCGTATGCAATTTCTCGGTTATCATCTTCAACCTCGCCTTTTTCGACAATGGTTCTGTTTCTCCAAACCTCTAAATCTCCCTTATCAATATTGATAATGAAGTCATAGTTGTCGTCTGACCCATACTTTTTTTGAATCATGTTCCTAAAAACATCTTCCAAAATTTTCATCAACGTTTCTCTATCGATGTCTTTAAACTCTTTAAACTCCTGAAACGATTCTATTAATCCAGCTGTTTCCATATACTACTTATTTAAAGGAAATTATAACTTTTGTATCTCTAATTTTTTTTTCTCTTTGTTCACTTTCAAAAAAGTATTCCTCAAGTTGAGTTACCAACTCTTTTTTCTTTCGACCTTCAATCCTTACCTTTTCTTCGTAAGTGATTTCTATTTTTTCATTATCAACATAACTTAATTGACCTTCATGTTTCCTGCCATCTTGAGTATAAACCTTTACCGCTCTACCTAAGTTCTTTTTATATTGTTCAGGAACTAAAAACGGCATATCCAATCCTGCTGAAGAAACCTCCAACTCAAAATCCTGATCTTCACGATCTAGGTTATGCTCTACTCCACGACTAACATCAATGCAATCGTTAATAGTAACTCCATCATACCCATCAATTAAAATATTAATCTTATTAGAAGAACTTACGTTAATATCAACAACAAATAATTTTGTCCCTTCAATTCTCGCATCAACTAACTGTTTTATTTTACTTTCAGGTATCATTTAAGTAATAAAAGAGGGGACTCACGTCCCCTCACTTATTTTTTCATCACGTTGCAAATATAGTTATTAAATTTCAAAATAAAAAAGGGATAGAAAATTCCATCCCTTTAATTAGTAAATATATAGGTTGATATAGGTAGTTAATTTATAAACGAAGGTGTTTTAGGATGGTTGCCTCCAAATCCTTTAATTTTCAACCGGGTCAAAAATCATATACCCTATAAAGGTGGTTAAAAACGAAGCAAAGCTTGCTCCAACTGCTGAATAAACTTTTCGATTAACAACTGTTTCTTTGTACCCAATTGAAAACATTTCTTTTGAAAACATTTCCATATCATCCGCCTTAAAACTTTTGCTATCAGAGGATTTGCCTGAATAATAAGCATACAACCCTAAAGGGACAATCTCCCAATAGGGCATAGGTATTGTGAGTGATTGACTATCTTCAAATTTGACAGGCACAAGACTATTTGTTATGGTATCTCTCATAAAAACTATATTTTCCTTTTTTCCATATTTAATAGGAAATAAAGAATACATGGCAATGCCTGTCCCCACCCCAGCACCAATCAATAACGTTTTGTAGGGTTTGAAATGTTTTCTGGCTTGGCGTCTACCTTCCAAATAATTTTTCATTTCTCCAACGGACCAAAAGTTGTCCAATAAAGAATCCTTACGATAAACATATATACATGTGTCTAATTTGTTAATGGAAAAAACATAATCAATATTTTTTTTCTTTTGTTTACTAAAAGTTCCATCTTTCTTTATGTTTTTATAGTAAACAAAATCAAAATCTATTTTTTCAAAAACTGCTAACTTACTTTTTCCATTCAATAAGTTCAATGTGTCCTGCGAGAAAGAAAAAGTTGTTATTAAAATAAAAAGCGATAATAATTTGTTTGCCATACATCGAATTTAACAATTTTACTTGAATTTAGTTGACCTTAGCTATCTTTAAAAAGATGACGCAAAGAGAAGCGATAGAAAAAATAAAAAGGTATTGTGCATATCAGGAGCGTTGTCAAAGCGAGGCAAGACAAAAACTGTATACTTTTGAGTTGAGTTCTGAGAAGATTGAAAATATATTATGTATTCTTATTGAAGAAAACTTTATCGATGAAGAACGTTTCGCTAAAAATTTTGTTAGAGGGAAATTTCGTCAAAAAAAATGGGGGAAAATTAAAATTAAACAGCATCTAAAACAAAAAGAAATCTCAGATTATTGCATTAAGAAAGGATTTGAAGAAATTACTCGAGAAGAGTACTTAAAAATCCTTAATGAAATTCTCCTAAAAAAATCAAATAAATTAATGGATGATAATGTATTTATTAAGAAGCAAAAAATAGCTAAGTACGCTATAAACAAGGGGTTTGAGAATGATTTAGTTTGGGATTTATTACGCGATTAATTACTAACTAGTTTCACCTGTTTCTTTTTAGAGATGTAATGTCCATATCCAATTGCGCCTACTGAATTTCCATTAACAGGATTTTCATACCACCGTTCAAAATGAATAGAAACGTCCCCGAGAGGTAATCCTTTTAAACTGTCAGTAACAACATACAACCCATTCTTTCCTACGGAATCAATAGATAAATAAGGGATTTTATTGGCTAACCCTCCATCAACTACCAACCACACGATTTCATTTTCTTGAATAGGATTCCCTACCCATGGAAAATAAACTAGAGAATCTTTATATAGCGTATCGATATCTGGTAATTCAATTGTATTTAATATTTGTATTGTGTTTATGTATTCATTCTGATCTAAGTCTTTATAATTGAAGTTCACCGAAGAATCGAAACCGTGAACAACGAATTGATACCACATGAAACCAATATTAAAATAAGGGTTATTATCATCAACAGTTAATGTTGCTTTTGATGATAACTTTAAAGATTGCCCATATTTTTCATTGTGCTTAAAACTCACACGAGAGTATGTTGAATCCAACTCTCCGTTGTATATTAACCTATAATCAACCCATATTTCATCTTGATGGACTTTTTCAGAACCCTCCTTTCTACAAGAAAGGTTTAAGATAGAGAGAATAGCGAAAATTAAAGGAATAGTATATTTCATGTTAGATAAAATTAATAAAAGAATTTATGTAGATGAAAATTTATTTTGTATCCTTCAAATGTTATTAACATTGGTTGAAAAAAAGTGACATTAAAAAATGTTACTATTCTTTATTTTTGTTTACAAATTACTTTAAATGTTATTTACTCAACGTCATATTGGAACAACAGATATTGAAAGAATTTCAATGTTAAAAGAACTTGGTTACTCTTCAATGGATGAATTAATTGAAAAAACCATCCCAAGTAAAATTAGATTAGCGCGTGGTTTGGAATTCTCCAAAACAATTACTGAGAGTAAATGGTTAGCCAATGTGAAAAGAATTGCGCATAAAAATAAAGTTTTCAAAACCTATATTGGTTTAGGGTATCACGATACAGAAACACCATCTGTAATTCTGAGAAATGTATTTGAAAACCCAGGCTGGTATACTGCATATACTCCGTATCAAGCAGAAATTTCTCAGGGACGGCTGGAAGCTCTTTTGAATTTCCAAACGATGGTTAGTGACTTAACCGGATTACCTATTGCAAATGCATCTCTTCTTGATGAATCCACTGCTGCCGCAGAAGCTATGATTATGCTTTATAATTCTAGAAAAAGGGCTGTTGTGAAAGAAGGTGTAAAGAAATTTTTTATAGATGAAGGTACTTTCCCTCAAACTTTAGCTGTTCTAAAAAACAGGGCAAAACCACTTGGTATTGATTTAGTTATTGGCTCTATCCTTAATACAAATATTGACAACTCATACTTTGGAGCTTTTGTCCAATATCCAAATTTAAAAGGAGAAATTGAAGATTATCAAGAGGTTGCCAACCAACTTCATGAACACAATGGGTTTTTAGTAGTTGCTACCGATATTCTTGGGTTGGCCCTAATAAAAGAACCCTCTAAATTTGGAGCTGATGTCGTTGTGGGAACAACACAAAGATTTGGAGTTCCTGTTGGATTTGGAGGGCCTCATGCGGCTTTTTTTGCTACTCATGAAGCGTTTAAAAGGAATATTCCTGGTAGAATTATTGGAGTTAGCAAGGATGCAAAAGGGAATCCTGCATTTCGAATGGCTCTTCAAACAAGAGAACAGCATATTAAAAGAGAAAAAGCTACCTCTAATATTTGTACTGCCCAGGCTTTGCTGGCTGTTATGGCAAGTATGTATGCAGTTTATCATGGTTCAAAAGGAATTCAAAAAATAGCTTCTGACATAGCTAAAAGAGCAAAAGCCTTGAAAAAAGGTTTGGAAAATCAAGGATATGAAGTTGTATCCGAAAATTATTTCGATACAGTTGCTGTCAAAATAGAAGATAAAGAAACTCTGAAATCAAAGGCTGAAGAAGCCGGAGTTAATTTTTATTACGGTATTGAAAATCTTGTTTTAATATCATTGAACGAAACGACAAAAAATACTCATGTAAAAGCAATTCTTGACGTATTTGGGAAAAATAACTTTGAATTTTCTACAGAAACAGGAATACAATTACCATTCAAAAGAACATCAAAATATTTACAGCACCCAGTTTTCAATAAATATCACTCAGAAACGGAAATGATGCGGTATTTAAAAAGGCTCGAAAACAAAGACCTATCTCTTGTGCATTCCATGATTTCACTAGGTTCATGTACTATGAAACTGAATGCTGCCTCAGAAATGATTCCTTTATCTTGGCGAGAATTCAACAGTATTCATCCATTTGTTCCAATCAACCAAACAGAAGGATATTTAACAATAATCAAAGATTTAAAAGATGCTTTAAAAACGGCAACTGGATTTGCAGATGTCACTTTACAACCTAATTCTGGAGCTCAAGGGGAATATGCTGGATTAATGGTAATTCGAGCTTACCATGAAGACAACGGTGAGTCCAACAGGAATATATGTTTGATCCCCTCCTCTGCACATGGAACAAACCCTGCTAGTGCAATAATGGCAGGATTTAAAGTTGTTGTTGTTAACTGTGATGAAAATGGTAACATTGACTTAAACGATTTAAAAAATAAAGCTGAAGAAAACCGTGAAAACCTAGGTGCTTTAATGGTTACCTACCCTTCTACACATGGTGTTTTTGAAGAAGGAATTATTGACATTACAGATGTAATTCACGAACTAGGTGGACAAGTTTACATGGATGGGGCAAATATGAATGCCCAAGTAGGCTTAACCAATCCTGCAACTATTGGTGCAGATGTATGCCACTTAAATTTGCACAAAACTTTCGCCATTCCTCATGGAGGCGGGGGGCCTGGTCTAGGGCCTATTGGTGTGGCTCAGCACTTAGCACCTTTTCTTCCCAGTCACCCTGTTGTTAAAACAGGAGGTTTCAAAGGTATTGATGCCCTAGCTGCAGCTCCGTACAGTAGTGCCCTTATTGCAATTATATCGCTTGGATATTGCAGAATGTTAGGTGCTGAAGGAATGAAATCTGCTACTGAATCTGCAATTTTAAATGCAAATTATTTAAAAAATAAATTGGAAAATTATTATCCCATATTATACACTGGAAAAAACAATACTGTTGCTCACGAAATGATTGTAGATTGTAGAGGATTTAAGGATGCTGGTGTTACAGTGACGGATATTGCGAAGCGACTAATTGATTTTGGATTTCACGCGCCAACAGTTTCATTTCCAGTAGTAGGCACTATGATGATTGAACCCACAGAAAGTGAATCAAAAGAGGAGTTGGATCGTTTTGCCGAGGCAATGATTACAATTGCCAATGAGATTAAAGAAATAGAAAATGGAATTTACCCAAAAGATGACAACCCACTAGTTAACGCGCCGCATACTGCGCAAACTTTAATTGCTAACGAATGGAATCATGCCTATTCAAGAGAAAAGGCAGCCTACCCTAATGGAGACTCTTTGCAGAATAAATACTGGGTTCCTGTTTCTAGAATTGATGATGCTTTTGGAGACAGGAATTTGGTGTGTACATGTCCTTCGATTGAAGAATACGTTTAAAGGACCGAAAGACAATTGGGATTATTCAGGAAGATTAAAAAGACCTTACTTAAATGTGGGTCTTTTTTTTATCTTAGCTCTGCTAAAAAAACAAAATGAACAAAGAAGAAAAACGTCTTTATTGGAAAAAAAATCTTCGTTACCTGCTTGTATTACTGATAATTTGGTTTGTTTCCTCTTTCATTTTAGGAATAGTCTTCGTGGATTATTTAGACGGCGCTAAAAAAACCTCCGAAGGTGTTGTCGAAGATCCAAATTCAATTTTTCATGGATTCAGATTAGGAGGGTTTAAACTTGGTTTTTGGATTGCTCAACAAGGAGCAATATATGTTTTCCTAATCATAATTGCCTTATATGTTTGGCTTATGAACAAGCTCGATAAAGAATTCAATATCGAAGAAAAAGAAATCTCAACCTCAGATCACTAAACTTACTTTAGAATGGATGTACAAGTTTGGACGTATATAATTGTAGGCTTAACTTTTACCCTATACATTGCAATTGCAATACGATCCCGAGCAGGATCAACGAAAGAATTTTATGTTGCAGGTGGCGGCGTGTCTCCTCTAGCAAATGGGCTAGCCACTGCAGCTGATTGGATGAGTGCCGCATCCTTTTTAGGTATGGCGGGAATTATTTCCTTCAGCGGAAGAGATGGGTCTGTTTATCTCATGGGCTGGACAGGGGGCTATGTTCTATTGGCATTGTTACTAGCTCCATACTTAAGAAAATTTGGGAAGTTCACCGTCCCTGACTTTGTTGGAGACCGTTATTATTCAAAAACTGCCAGAGTAATTGCTGTTGTTTGTGCGCTTTTCATATCGTTCACCTATGTTGCTGGCCAAATGAGAGGAGTAGGAATAGTATTTAGTAGATTCTTACAGGTTGATATCACCTTGGGTGTTATCATTGGAATGGCCATCGTTTTTTTGTACGCTGTTTTAGGAGGTATGAAAGGAATTACCTACACCCAAGTTGCTCAATATTGTGTTTTAATATTCGCTTTTTCTGTTCCAGCTATTTACATATCGATTATGCTAACAGGCAATGCTGTTCCTCAACTTGGATTTGGAAGCGACTTAGTTGATGAACCTGGAGTTTCCCTTTTGGATAAATTAGACGGATTGAGCACAGAACTCGGATTTGACAAATATACTACCGGTAAGAAAAATACTATAGATACTTTTTTCATTACTATGTCACTCATGGTAGGAACTGCTGGTTTACCTCATGTAATTGTTCGGTTTTTTACTGTTCCAAAAGTAAGTGATGCTAGAAAATCTGGCCTTTATGCACTATTTTTTATAGCTATCTTATACACTATAGCTCCTGCTGTATCAGCATTTGCAAGAACAAATTTATTGGACACTATTCCTAACACGTCCTACAGAGAGGCTCCTGAATGGTTTAAAAAATGGGAAAAATCAGGATTAATTGCATGGAAAGATAAAAATCAAGATGGTATTATTCAATATACTAAAGGAAAGCCATTTGAAGGAAAACCTAAATTTTTTAAGCTTGACAATGGAGATTTCAAAAGAGGTTTTAATGGAGAAATAGTAGTATCCAACAAAATAACCAAAGGAGAAAACGAACTTTACATAGATAAAGATATTATGGTACTCGCCAATCCTGAAATTGCAGGATTACCAGATTGGGTAATTGCTCTTGTAGCAGCTGGAGGTTTAGCAGCTGCACTATCTACAGCTGCAGGGTTACTGTTGGTTATTTCAACTTCAGTTGCTCATGATTTAATTAAGAAAAGTATTAAGCCAAATATTACCGAAAAAGGAGAATTATACGCTGCAAGATTAGCGGCTGTTGGAGCCGTTTTAGTAGCTGGATATTTCGGGATTAATCCACCAGATTACGTTGCCGCAGTTGTTGCCCTCGCCTTTGGCCTTGCTGCAGCTTCCTTTTTCCCGGTTTTGATTTTAGGCATCTTTTCTAAAAAGGTAAATAAACAAGGTGCTATTTGCGGAATGCTCATCGGCTTAGCCTCTACTTTGGCTTACATAATTCACTTTAAATTCTTAAATATTGAATCAAACAAACCAGACAACTGGTTGTTTGGGATTTCACCGGAGGGATTCGGAACTGTTGGGATGCTTTTAAATTTTGTAGTAACAATAGCTGTTTCGAAGTTTACTCCCGCACCCCCTAGTACGGTTCAAAATATGGTAGAAAGTATTCGTTATCCTGGAGATGCTAAAAATTAGAAAAAACATCATTAGGCTTTCTGGTTAGTATAAGATAAACTTCTCTATTCTTATAGAATAGAACTTGAAAAAAATTCTATTTAAAGTACCTTTTAAACATAAAAAAGTGATGTTGTTCAACATCACTTTTTAAAGTACCCAGGGCGGGAATCGAACCCGCACTCCCGAAGGAACTGGATTTTGAATCCAGCGCGTCTACCAATTCCGCCACCTGGGCATCTGAGTAGGCCAACAAATTTACACATATTTTCCAGCTTTTCAATACAATTTACAATTCACTGATTGGATTAGGTTTATTGTTTTCAATTTGATTGCTCTTTTCAACCAAAAATTATTGGTGAGTTATTAACATTTCTCGTTGGATTAATCAAAATTAATTATGTACCTTTGCATGCCCTTTTTGGGGCTTTTATTTTGTATCACAAATAATTATGTCAAATAAGTTCAAAATATTCGCTGGCTCAGCTACAAAAAAATTAGCAAATTCTGTTGCTGATAAGTTGGGAACAACCACTGGAAATGTTCAGATTTTCAGATTTAGTGATGGTGAATTTCAGCCCTCTTTCGAAGAGTCGGTTCGTGGACAAGATGTTTTTATTGTTCAAAGCACTATGCCTCCGACAGAAAATTTGTTTGAGGTGCTTCAAATGGTTGACGCTGCAAAAAGAGCTAGTGCGGCTAACATAATTGCTGTTCTTCCTTATTTCGGCTTCGCTCGT
The DNA here is from genome assembly GCA_045561495.1 of Flavobacteriales bacterium. Lineage (GTDB taxonomy): Bacteria > Bacteroidota > Bacteroidia > Flavobacteriales_C. The sequence goes on from JBJKXR010000017.1 coordinate 34,471, forward strand.
CAAGACAGAAAAGATAGGCCCAGAGTCTCTATTGGTGCTAAATTAGTTGCGAATTTGCTGTCAGCAGCGGGAGTTACTCGGGTAATTACCATGGACTTGCATGCTGATCAGATTCAGGGATTCTTCGAGGTTCCAGTTGACCACCTTTTTGCCAGTACCATTTTCTTGCCGTACATTGAAAAGTTAAAAACCAATGAAAATCTTGACTTAGTAATAGCGGCGCCTGATACAGGTGGTACAAAAAGAGCAAATGCTTATGCAAAATATTTAGATGCAGATTTGGCAATTTGCTACAAACAAAGAGAAAAAGCAAACGAAGTTGCATCAATGACGGTAATTGGGAATGTGAAAGATAAAGATGTGATCATTATTGATGATATGATTGACACCGCTGGAACACTTACAAAAGCTGCTCAAATGATGGTAGAACATGGTGCGAAAACAGTTCGAGCGTGTTGTACACATCCTGTTCTTTCTGGACCTGCTCATGAAAGAATTGCTAATTCTGTACTAACGGAATTAGTAACAACAGATACGATTCCACTAGTTAAAGAAAATTCAAAAATAAAAGTTCTAACAGTTGCTGATTTGTTTGGTACTGTAATTGAGAACTTATTAAGTCAACAATCGATTAGTAAACATTTTATTGCATAAAAGTTTAAATTATAAGTTATGAAAACTGTTCAAATTAAAGGAGAGGTAAGAGAAAACTTAGGAAAGAAATACACAGCTCAAGAAAGAGCAAATGGAAATGTTCCTTGTGTAGTATACGGAGGAGAAAAACCAGTTCATTTCTCTGCTCCTGAAGGATCCTTTAAACAGCTATTATTTACTCCTTACGCCTACATTACAGAGATTACGTTAGGGAAAGAAAAATTCAACGCTATACTACAAGACACTCAGTTTAATCCTGTTTCTGATGCGTTAACACATGCAGATTTCTTGTTAGCCCCTGCTGACAAGCCAGTTACTGTTATGATTCCCGTTAAATCTGAAGGTTTAGCTCCAGGTGTTGTTGGT